>NZ_JACJPW010000010.1 GCF_014696265.1 Aerosakkonema funiforme FACHB-1375
ATTTATTGCCAACAGAAGAGGTAAGTAAAAATACTAATAGGAGTTTAGACTAACCGCGCCCTAAAGCGCGGTTAGTCTAAACTCCAGAAAGTAATGTGTTCGGCGATTAGAGATATCACCCAACGCAGGCAGGTAGAAGAAGCACTCCTCCAGAGCGAAGCGCGACTCAGACTAGCCTTAGAAGCTGCCGGTATGGGTACGTGGGATTGGAACATATTAACTAACGAAGTGATGTATTCCGAGCAACTGAGGCAGATGTTCGGTCTCCCCCCAGGAAGCGATCGTCTCACTCAGGAAGCCTTTCTTGATGCGGTTCATCCTGAAGACCGCAAATATGTTTCCCAAACTATCGCTAGAGCGCTGGGGAAAGGGGTAGAATACGCGCTAGAATTTAGAGTCATTTGTCCGGATGGGACAGTGTATTGGATAGGCAACAAAGGCCAAGTTTACTATGATGAAAACGGCAAACCCATCCGGACGATCGGTGTAGCGATGGATATTACCTCGCGCAAGCAAGCAGAAGCAGATCTGCGAGAAAGCGAAGAACGCTGGCAACTAGCTTTGCGCGGCAACAATGATGGCATTTGGGACTGGAACGTTAAAACAAATGAAGTTTTCTTTTCTGGTCGGTGGAAGTCAATGCTCGGTTATGAAGATTCGGAAATAGCAAACCATTTAGATGAATGGGCAAAACGAGTTCATTTAGACGATATTCACTCAGCGACAGCAGCAATTAAAGACCATTTTGCCAAAAAAACACCCTTTTATATTTCCGAACATCGCGTTTTGTGCAAAGACGGAACGTACAAATGGATTTTGGATCGCGGTCAAGCACTTTGGGATGAAGAGGGAAACCCTATCCGAATGACAGGTTCTCATACTGATATTACAGAGCGCAAACGCTCAGAAGAGGAACTGCGCTGGAAAGCAGCTTTGCTGCGATCGATGACTGCGGCTTCACCGTTGGCGTTTTACGTTGTCGATAATTGCAACGATGCTATTCTTTATTTCAATCATCGCTTTTGCCAAATTTGGGGGATCGAACACCTAGAAGAACAAATGCAGCGAGGCGAACTTAAAAGCAACGATATTATTGCCCATTGCCTGCCTGCGGTGCTGGATGTGCAGCCATTTACGGAGTTCTGCAAACCACTTCAGAGCGAGGAAAACCGAGCTGTTGTTGAAGATGAAATTGCTTTTATTGATGGGCGAATCATCCGTCGCTTTTCCGCCCAAATTCGCGACGAGTCGGATCGCTACTTCGGTCGTCTCTATATTTTTGAAGATGTCACTCAACGCAAGCAGATCGAAGAAGCACTCTACCAAGCTAACGAACAACTGAAAGCTTCCGTAGATCGACTCGAACAACGCAATCAAGAGATTGTTCAACTAGGCGAACTGAGCGACGTTTTGCAAGCGTGCTTGACAGTAGAAGAAGCTTACAGTGCGATCGCGAAATTGGTGGAACCCCTCTTCCCTAATATGACTGGTGGCATCTTTATCACCAGTCCTTCGAGAAAACTCGTCGAGATGGTTGCTAGCTGGGGCACATCGCTTGTCAGCCAACAGATGTTCTTACCCAATGAATGCTGGGCTTTGCGGCGCGGTAGAGAACATTTGGTTGCAGACGCTCACAGCGGTTTGCTGTGCAAACATATTCACTCCCACCCAGCTGAATCCCTGTGTGTCCCTATGATGGCGCAGGGAGAAGCGATCGGTATGCTGCATTTGAGTACGCAAGAGGAAGGACAGCTCACACAAGCCAAACAGATATTAGCGCGTACAGTATCGGAACATATCGCGATGGCATTGGCGAATTTAAAATTGCGCGAAACTCTACAACACCAGAGTATTCGCGACGCCCTGACGGGTCTTTTCAATCGGCGTTACCTGGAAGAATCTCTAGAGAGAGAAATACATCGATCTAAACGCAAGCAGCAATCTCTAGGAATTATAATGCTCGACGTTGACCACTTTAAGCAATTTAACGACACATTCGGTCATGATGCCGGCGATGCGGTGCTGCGGGAATTGGGTTTATTGTTGCAAAAACACATTCGCGCTTCCGATATTGCCTGTCGTTACGGGGGCGAAGAGTTAACTGTGATTTTGCCGGAAACTTCTTTAGAAGATACCAAAAAGCGAGCCGAACAACTGCGGCTAGCAGTTAAGCACCTTTCCGTGCAACATCACGGTCAGTTGTTGGGTGCGATTACATTCTCGCTGGGGGTAGCAGTTTTTCCAGATTGCGGTAACACCGGAGAGGAAATTATTCAGGCGGCAGATGCCGCTTTGTATCGCGCCAAAAAACAGGGGCGCGATCGCGTGGTAACAGCCGTCTAACCTAATGCCCCCCCTGGGGATGCTAACCTAGTAAAACAGCAGTGACGCTTTCCGGGGACTCAAAGCCTAAAGACAAAGGAATGCCCCAGCTTGCCACTCTGCTTTTGACATCACTCCCCAGGAGGAATGAACGTGGTTGCCACCCCAGAAAAAATACAACAACAGACACCACAACAATCCAGCAGTAACGATCGCGTTGCCGTGTTACTGATGGGTTACGGCGAAGTAGAAAGTTACGAAGACTTCGCCAACTACAACGAACAGGCGCTGAATTTACTCACGGCAAAGTTTGCGCCTGTGCCAACCTGGATTTACCCGCCGCTGGCTAAAATTCTGGCGATGTTTGACTTACACGAGTGGAGTCACCAACACAATCACTTTATTTCGCCGCACAACGCTATCTTTGAAAAGCAACGTGCTGGGATTGAAAAGCACCTGCAAGAAAAATGGGGCGATCGCATCCAAGTCTTCAAAGCCTTCAACTTCTGCGCTCCCTTCCTCCCCGAACAAGTCCTCACAGAAATCAAAACACAAGGATTTGACAAAATACTCATCTATCCCCTGCTGGTTGTAGACTCTATCTTCACTAGCGGTATCGCCGTCGAGCAAGTTAATAAAGCCCTTGTCAATCTTGCTGACAGCGACGAACATTGGGTTAAAGGTGTGCGTTACATTCCCTCTTTCTATAACGAACCGGCTTACATCGATTTGATGGCTCGTCTGGTAGAGGAAAAAATAGCCGCCGAACTAGCCGAAGCTTACCTACCATCTCAAATCGGCATCATCTTAATGAATCACGGTTGTCCCCATAAAGCCAAAGGATTTACATCAGGCATTACGGAAAGTCAGGCACTTTACGAATTAGTTCGGGAAAAGCTAATTAATAAGTATCCTCTGATTTCTGTGGGTTGGCTCAACCACTGGAGTTTAGACTAACCGCGCTTTAGGGCGCGGTTAGTCTAAACTCCTATTAGTATTTTTACTTACCTCTTCTGTTGGCAATAAATCAAAGTAAAAAGGTGAAAAAACGGTCGTACAAGTGTACTAATGACACAGGTACGACCTTTTGGTAGAAGCTTAAAGTTGTACCACCAACCAGCATCTACCTATGATTCAAGCTGACAAACTAAAAGCTTTTCGTCAAGCCGCTTATCAACATCTCACGAGAGCCAAAGATGCCACCTTTGAGTTAACTGATGCCATCTTGCTCACCCGTCATGCTTACTCTTTGGCAGACCTGTCATTATCGCCAGTATTTCGACGCAGTTGGCCAAGTATCTATGAAGCTTTACAAGATTGTAGGCCACAACGCAACAAGCTGATGCGACTGTACATCCAACAGATGCCAAAAGATGCACGCCCCATATTAGCAGGTGACCACACAAATTGGTCACGACCAGATGCTCACACACTGCAAGAAAGAACGATTGAACACCAAGCAACTGCCGTTTATGGGAATCGACCGATTACCCTTGGTCAGGGATATAGTACTTTAGCTTGGATACCAGAGGCGGAAGGTAGTTGGGCACTACCGTTAAGACATGAACGGATTACCAGTTGGGAAAATCCCATCGATAAAGCAGTATGGCAACTCAAACAAGCCTGTAAATATTTACCCCAAAGGCCGATTTCTTTGTGGGATAGCGAATATGGATGTGCCCCTTTTATCCTCAAAACAGCTTTGATTCCCGCAGACAAATTAATCCGACTTCGTTCTAATTTATGTTTATGGGCTACACCACCAGTTTATGGTGGTAAGGGTCGTCCTCGCCTACATGGAGATAAGTTTAAACTTAATGATTCCACCACTTGGACACAAGCAATTGAAATAGTAGAATTAGAGCATCCTCAATTAGGACAATTACGAATTAGTTTGTGGAAAGACTTACATTTCCGAGCTTCTCCACACCAACC
Source organism: Aerosakkonema funiforme FACHB-1375 (assembly GCF_014696265.1). Lineage (GTDB taxonomy): Bacteria > Cyanobacteriota > Cyanobacteriia > Cyanobacteriales > Aerosakkonemataceae > Aerosakkonema > Aerosakkonema funiforme_A. The sequence continues at coordinate 4,258 of NZ_JACJPW010000010.1, forward strand.
GATGCAACTGATTAGAGTCGAGCGGCTTGACCAATTGTACTCTTGGAAAATGCCATCGCCTTTATGGTTGATTTGGATAGGCGAACAAATGCCACCATTAACTGAAATCTGGCAGTTGTACTTACGACGCTTTGGAGTTGACCATTGGTATCGTTTGGCCAAACAACGTCTTCATTGGACTTTACCGAAGTTGAGTACACCCAAGCAATGTGAGCGATGGAGTGATTTGATGCCAATGATTACTTGGGAACTTTGGTTGGCACGCGAAATAGTCCAAGATAGACCTTTACCTTGGCAAAAACGGTTGACCAAATTAACTCCTGGTCGCGTCGCCCAAGCTATGCCTGGGCTTTTAGCGGCGATTGGTACACCTGCTGATTCTCCTAAACTCCGTGGAAAATCTCCCGGCTGGCCTACCGGACAACAAAGGCCACCTCGTACTCGTTATCCCATTGTTAAAAAAGGCTTTTCTCGAACCAAAAAAAGCTCGAAAACTTAACTTTTTTCGCTCTTAAATCCTGATTTAATCGCTCTTTCTGACTCAGCTAGAAGCTGAGGGGTTTTGGATTGCTAGGAGTTTAGACTAACCGCGCCTTAAAGCGCGGTTAGTCTAAACTCCAGTTTTTAGGAAGCATCTTCCTACTTAATAACACAAAATTAACTGGAGAAATTCCCACATGACTAAGATTTTAATCGTTACCACTAGCCACGATCGCTTCGGTGCAGATAATTCCCATCCGACGGGAGTTTGGCTAGAATAATTTGCAGTTCCTTATCTAGAATTTCTGCAAAACGGAGTCGAGATGACCGTAACCAATTACCACCAATTTTTGAGCATAGTACTGAAGAAATTGTCCCAGCCAAAACAATTGCTGAATTTCCCGTTAATACTTTTTTAGAAAATATTGCCATTAATGCTGAGGGGAAATTTTTTATTACCAGTTACGAGTCAGGCCAGATTTATCAATTGACAGCTAATGGTGAATCCAGTCTGTTGGCGACAATTGATGGAAATGCTGCTGGTATTGCCTTGGCTCCTGATGGTAATTTACTGGTAGCAGGGAATAATGGCAAAACTCCTGCTGTTTTTCGCATCAGTCGGGATGGCGCAATCGAGATTTTGGTGACAATTACCGATGCTATATTCTTAAATGGGATGACTTATTTAACAGGCGATCGCTATTTAATTGCTGACTCCTACAAAGGCGCAATCTGGGAAGTTAACATCGCCGAAAAAACTGCTAACATTTGGTTGCAGCACGAACGATTAGCGCGAGGAAATCCCAAGCATCCTTTCCCCGCAGTTAACGGACTGAAAATTTACGGTAATGCCCTCTACGCTTCTAATACTCAGCGCCAACATTTAGTGCGGATTCCACTGTTAGATAATTATGCACCAGTCACACCAGAGTTATTTATAACTAACGTTAACATTGATGATTTCGCTTTCGATGCGAGTGGCAATTTGTACGGCACAACTCACGTTTATAACAGCGTCGTGCGAATTTCAATTGATGGGAAAGTAACGACTATTGCTAAAGCAGAACAGGGGATGACTGGCAGCACGGCTTTAGCATTTGGACGCACCGAAAGCGATCGTGCGGCAATTTACGTCACTACTAATGGTGGCATGAGTCTGCCTCCTACCACTGGAGTTGGCAAGGCGTTAGTAGTGCGCCTTGAGGTAGGTATTGAAGGATTGGTAATGCAGCCATAAGGAAACCGATGCAACTGAATGTTACTTCCACCCAAATTTATGGAACTTTCAAAACAGGGGTCGGATCGGACAGCGCTTGGTTATTGACGGTATCCATCACCAAGCCGGGCCAACTGGATGGCTGCCAATCGTACAGTCCGGGACTGGCCCAACTTCTAGCGCGATCGGCGTTCCTACTCCTGGAAATCCCGATTTGCGAGGTGTTGTCGAAGAACCGCTCTCCCTTACCGACTTCGTGCGAGTTTTGACCGAACGCGGGGAGACAATACCGCGATCGATTTTTACTGTGATGTCGCTAGACTACTACATTTTGCGGGCATCTTTATTTCGCACGGGGGCAAGTGGAACTCAGGATTTACCCCTACCGGATGCAGCCAGAATTTATGATGTTGCCGGAGGCGCTCATGCCATTATTCCCGCACCAGGTTGTCTGCGCGATCGCGGTAAACTGGACTGGCGACCGATCGTGCGTGCGGTACTGCTGCATTTGGATCGCTGGGTAAAGGATAATGTTGCCCCACCACCAAATCAGTTGATGCCACTAGCTGCCAATCCAGATAATTCTTCGGTTTTACAAGCTCCGGTTCACCTTCCTACAGCAGTTGTTCAAATTCCCAAACTGGATATTGATGGCAATCCCATTGGCGGTATTCGATTACCGGATTTGGCAGTTCCTCTGGGTACTCATGGCAGTCCCAACGCACCGGAAAGCGACTTTAGCTGTTTTATTAGCGGGTCTTTTGTGCCATTCGCTGGGAGTGTTACTGAACGTCTGGCCAATGGTGACGATCGGCTTTCTTTACAAGAACGTTATGCCGATCCCCAACAGTACCTCTCTCTCCTGAGCGATGCAGCTAACCAACTGGTTAAAGAGGGTTTTTTGCTAGATGACGATCGACTGATGATTTTGAGCGATCGCCATTGGACATGATTTTTGCAATAGTTTTTACGGCAAACGGAGCTCATCGTTAGCCTTAAAACCCAGAAGCTGGAAGTCAAAAAAATTATACTTCTAGTAATCTTTAAGGGTCAAGCTTTGCTATTCACCAGAATAAATTTAATAAAGTTATAAGCAGTACATTGCCTATCCCTAAGTAACAAACGTGAGCGGTAGCATAAGCACAAATTCTGTCCCTTGTCCTAACTCAGAGATCGCTTCAATTTTACCCCTGTGCTTTTTAACGATTTGATAGGAAATCGACAGCCCCAAACCAGTACCTTTGCCAATTGGTTTCGTGGTGAAGAAAGGGTCAAATAGCTTGGCGATGACTTCTGATGGAATTCCCGGCCCATTATCCCGAATTCCTACTCGGACATAGTTACAATCTACCTTTTCTGTCCGAATTATAATCGTTGGCGAAAAGTTCTCTTTTGCCTGTTGTTTTGAGTTTTGTGGTTCTGACAAGGCATCAATAGCATTAGCCAGTATATTTAAAAATACCTGGTTCAATTGTGCTGGGTAACACTCAACTAAAGGTAGATCGCCATACTCTTTAATAACCTGAATACCTCGTTTCAAACGATTATTTAAAATTAATAACGTATTTTCGATTCCCTCATGAATATTAACTAGCTTCATCTCAGATTCATCCAGACGAGAAAAGTTTCGCAATGATAACACAATTGCTCTAATCCGCTCAGAGCCTACCTTCATCGATAACAGAATTTTTGGTAGATCGTCTATTAAAAAGTCTATATCTATCTCTTCAATTTTCTCTTGAATTGTAGGAATTGGCTCGGGGTAATGCTGTTGATATAAATAAATTAATTCCAGCAAATTGTCAATATAATTACTAGCGTGTTTGAGGTTGCCATAGATAAAGTTGACAGGGTTGTTAATTTCATGAGCGATGCCAGCAACCAGCTGTCCCAAACTCGACATTTTTTCAGTTTGAATAAGTTGAGCTTGGGTTTGTTGAAGTTCTTGGAGCGTGTTTGTCAGTTCTTGCGTCCGTTCTTCTACTCGCTTTTCTAGTGTTTGACGAGCTAATTCTAGTTCGTGGGTATATTCTCCGATCCATTGCACTAGCTGATTTAAGGAAGTTGCTAATAACCCTACTTCATCGTCTGTTGTAACTGGACTGCGAAGAGCAAAATTGGACTCCAAAACGATCGCTCTGGCAACTTGAGTTACCGCTTCTAAGGGACGAGCGATCGCACGACTGGTAATGAGTGCTAACGCTACGGCGATCGCCATTGACAGCAACATACTTGTCACAATAATTTGTCGCCTCAATAACTCGGCTTGTTCGAGCCGAGCGTTGGCGAAGCTCTGTTGGCTTGCGGCGATTTCTTTGAGTTTAGTTAAACTCTCTGAAAGTCGATCGAACTTAACACTTAGTTCTGTGGCTCTTTTGCTTCTGATAAAAGTCAATATTTGTTGCTGCGCTACTTGAATTTGTCCTGCTTGCAAGTTAGGTGGATCGATTTGTTGCCACAGAGATTTAATTAACTGGTTGTATGATTCAATATTAACTTCGTAATCTTTCAATAAAGCTGTTAAATCATCAGATTTTATTGCTAAGTTAATAGGACGGCTATTTAAAAAAGATTCAAATTCCGATAACAGTACCTTAACTCGCTCCACATCTCCCAAAAATTTGGCACTTTCGTAGTCAAACCAGATTGACTCTCCCAGTATCGTTACAAGCTTCTGGGGATGCGATCGCACTACGCCAACCGCATTTTCTAAATCGCTGAGGAGATGCTGCTGCCGATCGGCGATCTTTAATTGCTCTCTAGCCTGGTTTTGGTAGTAATCTCCAATTACTAGCCCAACAGTTGTTCCTAAAACCGCTATTCCAATAGCCAAGGAATAGCCATAGCCAATTTTTTTGGCTATACTCAAGCGAGGAATAATATGTTTGATAGCATCTTTGGTTAATAAAGAGTTCAAACTCAGCACGTTCTCCTAACCTACGCTTAATAGTTAGCTATCTACTGGATAAAATTCCCCTGTCCGATCGTTTTGTAAACTTCACGAACCATGTTGTAATCAGAATCATTTGCCGGAACTAATTTAGAACCTTTATATTTCCCCTCCGCAACCGACAAAAGACTTTGCAGCAACTTGTCTTTATTTTTAACCATCCGATCGCTAATTTCTGCAACCAAGTCATAATTTAACTTGCTATTGACAACAAATAGATCGTCGGGTAGAAGCGGCCCTTTTGCTATTATTGGCAATGTATTCTCAGACAAACCTTCATCCTGGAGAAATTTTTCACACTTCACGGCAGACCCTCCCCAAGCATCAACCTCGCCTTTCCTTAAGGCTGGTAGTCCCTTACTTCCCAACATCAATATCTTGAGGTCGGATTTAGGATTCAATCCAGCATCAATCAATAGTTTTGTTGGGCCGAGATGACCGCTAGTAGAACCTATCTCCCACATAGCAATTTTTTTACCTTTTAATTCCTTGACAGAACCAATCTTGCTGTTTGCTGAAACACAAATGACTGTGCGATAGTTTGGTCGGGTGATGCCAATCACAGGAACTGCATTTGTCCTGGCACGCATAACCACATATTCTGAAGGCCCAGTGAGAACGAAGTCCACCCGATCTGACTGTAATGCTGCTGCTGCTGCCACATAGCTTTCCACAGGAACAAACTCAATTTTCTTTTCTAATACCTGCTCTAGTGCTATCCGTAATTCTCCATAATCGCGCTCTAATTCTTCAAGGTTTTGAGCATCTGTGACTGTAAATCGAAGCTTTTGTAGGTAATTTCCCGTATTCTCATTGCTAACTCTACCATTAGAGGTTTTTGTGGCTGTACAGCCTGCAATTAAGAATAAGCAGTAATAGAAAAAGTGGCGACGTTTCATAATTTTTAACATGACTTGTTATAGAGGAAAGGATAGTAAATATGGAAATTATTATGAATTATAGCAATTTTTTTAAAGCAGACGAGCTTGAATTTTTCGCTTAAGATATAGATGAGCTTTAGCTTATATCAGCGGCTTTCTAAATATTAGTTCAAAATTTAACCTACTTTTAAACAGTTTATTACTAAAAGATAACCATATTTTAACAAAATGAAGCAGAGAAAGTTAGTTTACCAATCATTTAGATATCGATTTTAATTTGGATTCTCTTAATCTTAATTTGTATAGATTTAATGAATCTTCATATTCTTTAGATAAATATGATAATTTTAAATATAATTTTGTAAAATCTGAGACTATTGGTAGATGAAAAAGTGAAAATTAAAAACAGAAATTTTTGTTGCCGATGACAGGCAAAAAAGTTCACAAGATTACTAAAGGGAGCATTTCATGTCCGTATTGCTGAACGAGCTGAAGGTAAATCCGCCTGGAACAGACGATTATTACGAATATATAGAACTAAAAGGGCTAGCCAACGAAGCGTTGACAAATTTATACTTGGTGGCGATCGATGGAGATTTGGGCGATCGCGGCAAAGCCAAATACGTACTGAGCCTTGGTTCTCAAACTCTGGGCAGCAATGGATTTGCGATCGTTCAAAATGGGGGTTATACAGTTCCCGCTGCTACCAGAGTCATCACCGACACCCGGCTGAGCGGTTCTGGCGCTCTGGAAAACGGCTCTAATTCTTTCCTACTCATCAACAGTTCGATCTCTATTAACCAAAGCACAGATTACGACATCAATGATGATGGCATCTTGGAACTGCCAACAGGTGCCACCATAGTCGATGCTGTGGGATGGTCGGATGGCGACAGCGGCGACCTCGTTTACGGAGGCGTTTCGCTCACTCAAAGTTCTGGCACCCCAGACGCCGCCACCCGCTTTCAAACAAATAATACCGCTAATTCTGCTGCCGCTTGGTACAATGGCGACCTATCGGGAACAACAGCTAATTCTCTAACCTACGATCTGGCTACAGTTAGCGCCAACTTTCCCACAGGCGGCGCTTTAAGTCCGGGGAATTTAAGTTTTCCAAACCTTGCTCCTACTATTAGTGTTATTGCGCCTTTATCGGGTGTAATTGGCGATTCGACAAATCCCGGCGTTTCGTTTACCGTTAGTGATGCCGAAACCAACGCTAGCGCTCTAACTGTAACGGCTACCAGCAATAATGGCACAGTTGTTTCCAATGGCAACATCACGGTGACTGCGGGAACGGGGGGAAATCGGACTTTAAATCTCAACCCGCTAGGTGTTGGTTATGCCGATATTACCGTAACCGTAAGCGATGGTTCTGCCACAACACAAACAATCCTCAAATATGCCGCTTCCGCCGGAGGTGGTGGCAATACGCGATTCCATACTGGTGCAAGCGATGCCTCAACTGCGATCGCTCTAGATTCCAATATCATGCTCGTTGCTGACGACGAAGATCAAAAACTGCGTCTGTACGATCGCAATAACTCTGGCTTACCCATCAATCAATTTGATTTTACTTCTTCGTTAGGTTTAACAGATATTTCTGGCGGCGTACCGAGAGAAGTTGATATTGAAGGCTCTACCCGCGTCGGAAATCGCATTTTTTGGATCGGCTCTCACAGTAATTCCGGTACTGGCGGTTCGCTTCGTCCTAACCGCAACCGCATATTTGCTACGGATATTTCTGGTAGCGGTACTAGCACTACATTAAGCTACGTAGGTCGCTACGACAATTTGCGGACGGATTTGATTAACTGGGATAGCAATAATATTCACGGCAAAGGTGCTAATTATTACGGACTAGCTGCCAGTGCTGCCGTTGGCAAAATACCCGAAGCTAGCGATAGTTCTGGCTTCAATATTGAAGGTTTAGCAATGGCACCGGGAAGCACTACAACTGCCTATGTTTCCTTTCGAGCGCCGATCGAACCTACCAGTGTCCGCACTAATGCGTTGATCGTTCCGGTGACTAATTTTGATACTTTAGCAATGAGCTCCGGTGCAGCGGGTTCAGCCACATTTGGAGCGCCGATCGAACTCGATTTAGGAGGACGCGGTATTCGCAGCATTGAAGGTAACGGTAATGGATTTTTGATTGTTGCGGGTGCTGCTTTCAGTCCAGCCGGAGAAGCACCGAACGATTTCAGGCTGTACACTTGGAGCGGCGATCCCTCAGATGCACCGCAAATGCGAGATACCAATTTGACTGGGATGAATCCAGAGGGAATTGTCGAATTACCCAGCGGTTCAATTAATGCCTCCAATCAAATTCAATTAATTAGCGACAATGGCGATAATGTCTGGTACAACGATGGAATTGCTGCCAAAGATTTGACAGAAGATAATTTCCAGAAATTCCGCAGCGATTGGGTGACGTTGGGAAATATTGTCGCCTCTCCATTAATTAATGAAGTAAATGTCAATCCGCCTGGAACGGATAGCAATTACGAATACATCGAACTCAAAGGATTAGCCAAGCAATCGTTAGCTAATTTGTATTTGGTAGCTGTTAGCGGCAATAACGGCGAACGCGGCTTAGCTAAATTTGTGAAAAACTTAAATTCGCAAAGTTTTGGCAGTAACGGATTACTGGCAATTCAGAATGGTGGCTATACAGTTCCTACTGGTACTACTGTTGTCACCGATACTCGACTGAGCGGAATGGGATTTCTGGATAATGCCACTAACTCATTCCTGTTAATTAACAGTCCGACTGCGCTTACCGAAAACACTGACTACGACTCTGATAATGATGGTGTTTTAGAACTGCCAACAGGTGCCAAGATTATGGATGCTGTGGGGTGGTCCGATGGCGATAGCGGCGATCTCGTTTATGGGGGAGTTTCCCTCACTCAAAGTTCTGGCACGCCAGATGCAGCAACTCGTTTGCCGACAAATAGTACTCCCAATTCAGCTGCGGCTTGGTACAATGGCGATCTATCGGGTTCGGCTAATTCGGTTACTTACTCTAGCAGCCAAGTTAGCTCGAATTTTCCGACTGGAGGAGCTTTGACGCCTGGGGATGTAAATGTTCCTAATACCAGTGGCACTAGCAGTAACGATACTCTGACTGGAAATTCGCAGAATAACGTTCTGGTGGGACGCGCAGGTAATGATGTCCTACAGGGATTGGGAGGTAATGACTTTTTAGATGGTGGTGATGGGAACGATACTTTGTATGGAAATCAAGGTGCAGATAGCTTGATTGGCGGTGCGGGTGTCGATAAATTCGTATTGGCTGCTGGGGAAGGAACTGATTATATCTACGATTTCGTGGATGGAACGGATTTAATTGGTTTAGCTAATGGTTTAACTTTTAACCAATTAGAAATTACTCAAGATGGCACTGCTACGCGAATTAGTCTTGCCAGCAATCATCAAATTTTAGGATTTTTGTTGGGCATACAAGTTAGTGCGAGCGGCGCAGCAGACTTTACATCATAAATTTGGCTGTGCTAAAACCTGATGTAGAAGATATTCAATACATCAGGCTTTAAACCTTGTCTATTAGATTTAATCGGATTAGCTGGTGGTTTGACGTTTGAACAGTTGTCGATCGCTCAAGAAGGCAACACCACTTTGATTCGTTTAACTAACAGTAATAATGAAATCATTGTTTCACTTATTGGAGGGCAAGCTGCTAACATTAACGCAGCAGATTTTGTTATTAGGTAATCCAATTTTCAATTCATCATCGAAATGGTTTAGTTAAGTAAAAACCCTAGCTGAACTATTTCGAGATGAACTTTAAAAAAGCAGCCAGTCGTTCCCTTATACTTCTTGCCTGGAAATAGAAATATTCTCTCTAAACTAAATCTGGCGGCGATAGTTAGTAGATTCTATGTAAAGATTCGATAAAGTTTACATAAAAGCTTTAATCCTTAGCCTCTACTTAACGTAGCAGTGAGAAATTAGTTTTAGGGATCCGAAATTTCACGCAACCCAACCGTAACTTTACGGTATTTTTGTGCTTGCATAGTGGTTTTTCCACGCCATGAGTAATTTTGCGGATATCCTTGGCGATCGCGCGGAGCGCAGCACTGGAAGCGATCGCGAGTTTTTGACTCAATCAATTTTATTTCACTCAACTTGAATCTATGTCTACCACTTTAATTCCGGGTGATATCGCCATTGTCGCTAGCAACTTCTGCTGCTACGTCTGCATACTGGGATAAGTAAAAGTCGGTATTAAAAAATGCACTATGATCTCGTTTTTCAAATTGTCCAAATTTTGTAAAGTGTTCAAATCCACTACCAACAACGCGATTGGTAACTGCCTGTGCTACGTCTGGGTTAAGTGTAAGGTAGTATTGTTCATCAAACAGTTTTCCGATGTCCAGCATAACTCCTCAGTTTCTAACAAAAATTTAATTACCAATCAAAGGCGTGCAAATTACACCCTGCTAGTAACAGAGAATGTTTTGGTTTTAATCTTACTTGCGTTAGTATACATATAACTGTGCCTTAAATATATATCGCAGGTTAGAAAAATCAATACTTTTTGGTTATAAAATAACAATAAATTTAAAATTAAATTAACCCTTTATTAAGGTCTAATTAACCAAGGCATTTAGATAGGGACAATAAAAATAAAAGAATATTTCTTAACCATCTCTTTAATAAAATGGATGCGCTTTTTAATCTTTAACAGTTAAACTCAGGCGTGATAAGAAACACAAAACCGAAGAGAAACGGACAGGAAAGGCTACGTCAAGAAAGAGGTAAGGGCTATGAGTCCCAAAATCATTTTGATTTCGCTCGACGGTGCAACAGCATCGATAGTCAGTTCATACCTCGATAACGGCGTACTGGAAGCAAACAAAGGTTTGGGTTTGCTTAGAAGCAAAGGCGTAGCAGCAGCAAACGAGACAATTACGCCATCGCTAACCGCTCCCAGCCATATTGCGATCGCTACAGGTTCTACAGCAGCCAACAACGACATCAACGCCAACAGTTTTCACCTAGTCGCCAGTCCCTTCAACCAAAATGTCAGCGGTTTTGTAGCACCGATCGGCGGCTACTCGGTTGGTATTGATGGCCCTGTTGAAAGCGAAGATCCTACAGCCGAACCATTATGGCTCGACTTGCGAGCAGCTGGTAAAAAAGTTGTCACCGCTACCTTTCCCGGCGGTGATGGAATCGATATCCGGCTTAACCCGAACGATCCGAACAGCCCCATCCTGCAATCAAAAGAAGCCAGAACTGTAGACTACACAGTACCTTTTGGTGCATTTGGCGGTGTGGGGGCAAAAGGATTTAACCTTAGTGCTGCTGATTTCGCTCCTGCTTCTGGGGCAATTGTTAAGCAACTCACTGCCGCAGGTAAAGCATCTTTCAGCCCCATTCTTCAAACCAAAACCTCTCTAGACCGATTTAGCGTTGCTGGCATTAACTACGATATTCAAGTTGCAGCTTTAGACACTACTAACGATAACCAAATTAATTACGCTACTTTAGCAATTTTTGATGTTAATTCCGGCATTAAACCTACCCCTTTTAACCTTCCTGCAACTGGCCCTGCTTATATTAAAGCTGGCGATAATACTTCTAAACCCTTTTATTTAGAAGGCACTCCTAACAAAGCCGGAACAGCTTTTTATGTGAGTAATTTAGCACCCGATCTTTCTACTGTGCGAATTGCTCGTTATTCAGTTAACTTTATCCCACGCCCTGCCAATAATCCCGCCGTGCTAGCCAATGTAGATGATATTAATAATAACGTTGGCTTCTGGCTACCGCAAGCAGATTTTCGCATTCCCGAACGGCTAAGTCCAGGCTTCGAGCAATTTTCCGATGCCGAACTCGAAGCTATTTATGCAGATCAAGTACGTACTTTCATCGATTATCAAACTCGGTTAGCTCTGCGAGCAATTCAACAAAATCCAAATGCCGATTTGGTAATGACTTATTTCGAGCAACCAGACGGTTCACAGCATCAATTTCTGCTTACCGATCCTCGCCAACCAACTGATTTCAAAGATCCTTATTCTATCGGTTCCGGTCAAGACCCACAAAAAATCGCTCGTTACCAAAAATACGTACAGACAGCTTACAAAGCAGCTAACGATGCAGTTCAGAAAATTATCGATGCTGTGGGAACTGATGCTGCTGGCGTTCCCAACAGTAATATTATGGTCGTTTCCGATCACGGTTTTGCACCATTCCACACGGCAGTCAGTATTAATAATATTTTGAAAAATGCTGGCTTCGATTCCAGCAAAGTCCGGGCGGTTAGTAGTGGGCCAGCAGTTAATATTTATATTAATTTGCAAGGACGAGAACCAAACGGTACGGTTACTTCTTCTGAGTACGTCCAATTGCAACAACAAGTAGCGGAAACTCTTAAAAGGATTGTAGATACTAATTCTAATTACGTACAGACAACGACAAATATTTTCGATAAAGTTTACACGAGGCCAGTACCTCCTAACCCTACAAGTGCAGACATTATTAATGCAAAAAGCGAATTTATCGGTCAAGATAGCGGCGATGTTTTTGCACTTTTGAAGTTGGGATATAACTTCGATGGAATTCAGAATCCCTTAGTACGACGCAAAGATGATTTTGGCGCAGATAATCCTATTTTTTCAGTGCCTAACTTTTATGGAGCGCACGGTTACGATCCGACGCTGAATGAAATGAAGGCAATTTTTTACGCCGCAGGGCCAGATATTGCTAAAGTAAATCCCGGACAGGTTCGTAATATCGATGTTGCACCCACAATTAATCAATTGTTGAGTGTTAATTCTGCTCCCACAGTACAAGGAAACCCGATTAATATTCAACCGAAAACTATGACAGAATTGAAAGGATTTGCACTTTTACCCGCCGATACTTTTGCTGGTGGCCCACCATCAGGAGCGAAAGCACCCGACTTAGGTGGCCCCTTCCCCGGACAACCAGTTCAAGGATTTAGTGGCGTGCAATTTGCAGATAAAGATTCCTACTGGTTTATGCCAGATAATGGTTTTGGATCTAAAGCAAATAGTCCGGATTTTCTGTTGCGGATGTATCGCCTTTCTCCTGGTTTTAAGGGGGTAGGAAATGGTGATGGTAAAGTAAAGATTGAAGAATTTATTTCTTTTTCCGATCCAGATAAGAAAATCCCTTTCCAAATTGTGAATGAAGGAACGCCGCAGCGGTTATTAACTGGTGCTGATTTCGATATCGAATCTTTTGTTTTTGCCAAAGATGGCACGATTTGGATCGGTGATGAATTAGGGCCGTATTTGTTACATTTTGATAATACGGGGAAACTATTAGAAGCGCCAATTGCTACGCCTAAATTTGAAAATGTTAATACTTTAACTGGGGAAATACCAATTGTCATTGGACATCGGGGTGCTAGCGGTTATCGACCAGAGCATACTTTGGCGTCTTATGAATTAGCGATCGATATGGGTGCTGACTATATCGAACCAGATTTAGTTTCTACCAAAGATGGTGTTTTGGTCGCTCGTCACGAAAATGATATTACTGGTACTACGGATGTTGCTAACCGCCCAGAATTTGCCGATCGCAAAACAACAAAAGTAGTAGATGGTCAATCAATTACGGGTTGGTTTACTGAAGATTTTACCCTAGCAGAATTGAAAACTTTGCGGGCGAAGGAACGTTTATCTTTCCGCGACCAAAGTTTTAACGGTCAGTTTCAAATTCCGACTCTGCAAGAAGTAATCGATTTAGCCAAACGGAAGAGTACAGAAAAAGGCAGAACGATCGGTATTTATCCTGAAACAAAACACCCGACTTATTTTCAATCTATTGGATTACCTTTAGAAGATCGCTTAGTAGATATTCTCAACAAGAATGGTTATACGGGGCCAGATGCACCCGTGTATATCCAGTCATTTGAAGTTAGCAACCTAAAATATTTAAATACGAAGACTGATGTACCTTTAGTTCAATTACTCGATGCTACAGATGTAGGGCCAGATGGCAAATTAATTGAAACCAAACCTTACGACTTTGTTGTTAGCGGCGACCCCCGTACTTATGGGGATTTAAGAACGCCTCAAGGATTAACAGAAATTGCTACGTATGCCGATGGAATTGGCCCTTGGAAGCGGATGATCGTGTCTGTTGATGCTAACAACAAAACGCTAACTCCTACTACTTTAGTGCCAGATGCTCATGCAGCAGTTTTACTGGTTCATCCTTATACTTTCCGCAATGAACCTACTTATTTAGCAACTGATTATAATAACAGTCCACAAGCGGAATACGACCAGTTTTATAAGTTGGGAGTAGATGGATTATTTAGCGATTTTTCCGATACTGCTGTTAAGGAACGCCAGCAATTGTTGGTTTCAGATTTAGTGCGATCTCCTGACAATTCCGATGTATTATCCGGTAAAGCAACTGCCAATCTCGGACGTTCCAGAGGTTACGAAGGATTAGCAATCAATCCCCAGAAAACTAAATTATACGCTCTCTTAGAAGGCCCGGTAACTGGCGATCCTCCAGATACCCTACGTATTAATGAATTCGATTTACAGAAACATCAATTCAGAGGAGCAGTTGGACGCTATCGCCTAGAAGCGGCAGGTAATTCGATCGGAGATTTCACGGTTATTAATGAAAACGAATACCTCGTTATCGAACGCGATCAAAATCAAGGAGATGCGGCGCGACTCAAGAAAATTTTCAAGATCGATCTCTCGAACAAAGATGCCAATGGTTATGTAGCGAAAGAAGAAGTAGCCGACTTACTAAATATTAAAGATCCGAACGACTTAAACGGTGATGGCAGTACCACTTTTCGCTTTCCTTTCGTTACTATTGAAGATGTGTTGGTAGTTGATAGTAATACTCTTTTAGTTGCCAACGATAATAATTATAAAGGTGGTACTGGTCGTCCGCCAGGGCCAGACCAAAATGAATTCTTGCTGCTGAAATTAGATAAATCACTGAATGTAGATTCGCGAGTGGGAGTTGGCGAAGTTCAACAAAGTACAAATAGCGATCGCTCTTTTCAAGGACTATTTGACCCGAAATATTATCTATCAGCTTATCCAGATGTTGCTGATGCGATAGCTAAAGGTTTGTTTAAAAGTGCCTACGACCACTTCATCCAATTTGGTATGGATGAAGGACGCAATCCCAGTTCCCTATTTGGATTGGGATATCTATCAGAAAATCCCGACGTTGCACAAGCAGTTGCTAATGGTCAACTTAAAAGTGGATTCGACCACTTTTTTCGCTTCGGCTATAAGGAACAGCGCAATATTAGTAACCAGTTTCGACAGTTTTTTGATGATAGTTATTATTTGGGTAATAATTCGGATGTGGATGCGGCGGTTAAGGCAGGGAAATACAAAAGCGGGCTGGAACACTACATCAAAGCGGGTTTAGCAGAAGGACGTGCTCCTAGTGCCAATTTTGCCACGTTTAACGATTTTTATTTAGCGTCTAATCCCGACATTGCTCAAGCGGTAAATCAAGGCTTGTTTAAGAGTGGAACGCAACACTTAATACAATATGGATTATTAGAAGGACGCGAACAATTAGCCCAGTTTAATATCATTTTAAATAATTTTAGTGCCGACTTTTATCGCCAGCATTATCAAGATCTCGCAGATGCGGTTACTCAAGGTAAAATCAGCAGTCCGTTAGAACATTTTATTAAGTACGGACTGAATGAAGGTCGAATTCCCAGCGCTAATTTTAATGGCAATTCTTACTTAGGTGAAAACCCAGATGTTGCTTTGGCGATCGCGCAAGGTAAATTTCAAAGTTCCTTTCAACATTACCTGCGTTTTGGTTATAAAGAAGGACGTGCTTCTGACGCAGTTGATTATACCGGAAATACCAGAGGTATAGATGTCAATTTAGCAACGGGGATTGCCAAACAAAATCAAACCACAACCGTACCTTTTGATAATTTACCTGCTCTCGCACAAACAGCAGCAGGTCAAACTATTAATCTAGGTGGGTTTTCTGGATTAACTTATGAAGGAAAAGCTGCTAACGGTAACTTAAAGTTTATCACTCATACCGATCGCGGCCCCAACACCGACCCAATCGATATTAACGGTGTTAGCTCTCGTCCTTTTCCATTACCTAATTTCCAGCCTAGTTGGATACGATTTGAAGTAAATTCAATGACAGGAAGCATAGCTAACTTTCAGCGGATTGGTCTTACCAATAAAGATGGAAAACCTCTAACTGGTCTATCGAACTTACAAGGGACAAGTGGACTTGCTAACAGCGATGAAGTACCTGTAGATGTGTTTGGAAAAACTGTAAATCGCGACCCGTTCGGTGTTGATTTGGAAGGGATTACTCGTGCTGATGATGGCACTTATTGGATGGTGGAAGAATACCGTCCTTCAATCCTACATTTCGATAGCAATGGCAAGTTAATCGAACGCTACGTTCCGCAAGGTGCTAACGCTTCTGGAGTAGTGACAGGTGTAGAAGCATTACCTAGTGTTTACGGTCAACGTCGCAACAACCGAGGGTTTGAAGGCGTTGCTTACCAAAATGGCAAAGTCTACGCTTTTATCCAGAGTGGCATTGATAATCCAGATGTAGCAAATGACAGCAATTCTCGCAATTCTTTGAACTTGAGAATTTTGGAATTTGACCCTAATACTAAAACTACAACGGCTGAATATCTCTATCGGATTGAAAGCTTAAGTAGCGATAAGATTGGCGATGCCGTATCTTTGGGTAATGGCAAATTTTTAGTAGTCGAGCGGGATGATAAATCGGGTGCAGGAGCTTTCAAGAAAGTTTATCAAATTGACCTCAATGGAGCCACAAATTTAAGTAAGGCAGATTTAACTAAATTGCCTGCGAGTAAAACAATTGAAACTGCCACTCTTGATGAGTTAACCGCAGCAGGTATTAAACCAGTTAGCAAACTATTGTACGTCGATCTAATTGCTGCTGGTTACGATCCAGGTGGCGATGCAAAAGTGGAAGGTTTGACTTTAATTGATAATAATACCATCGCTGTCATTAATGACAATGATTTTGGGATCGGTGGAGCAACTTTGGATACCAAAACAGGTCTTTTAAACCCCAGCAATTCTGGCTTGAAACCACTTTGGGGAATCGTTACTAATAGCACCGAACAAAGCAATGTCAGCAATGTTAATAAGATTACTGGCACTGCTTTTAACGATAAGTTAACGGGTAATAGCAGTGCTAATATTATTGAAGGTGGGGGTGGTAAAGATTCGCTTACAAGTGGAGGCGGCGCAGATATTTTCTCCTACACATCCCCCGCTGAAGGCGGCGACACTATCACCGATTTCAGCAGCGACGATAGAATTTATCTGAGTGCGGCTGGATTTGGTGGTGGATTGATTGCTGGTGTAGCTTTAAAAACAACCGCAGCACCTACGGGAGTTTTTGTTAGCGGTAATGCACCATCTGCTCTGGGTACGAGTGCTAATGTTTTATACAATACGACTACTGCTGTTTTGAGTTTCGACCCAGATGGTACGGGATCGCAAACGGCGATCGCGATCGCTACGCTATCAAATAAGTCTGTATTAACGCTAGATCGAATTGCGATCGTTTAGCAGACATTATCATATCCGAGCGAATATTCTAACTAAAAATGGCTAAAACCTTTATTTTGAGAGTATTGCAAGACCGATGTTTCCCAAACTCTTGCGGATACAATGGAAGAAACACCCCACGTCCAGTCAGACAACGCACATAACCCAATCCAAACTTAGTCCGCCTCATGACGAGCGGGCTGTATTGGGCAAAATAAGAACCAAGGTTTGTGCGATCGCTTACTCCCAACATGAATAACCTGTTTATTTATCTTTTTTAGATTTTTTTAACATATTTAAACCTGTGGAGAGAGGATTCTAAAATCAGCACTTAATACCTATGGTCGTTTTATAGTATAATTGTACTATAAAACTAGGTTTTTACGTATTAAATCAATTATTTAGTGTATAAATTAATACTCAAAATAACTAGATTTTTGGCCGATTTGTATATATATTTTTTTAAAGGTATATAAAAATAAAAATGGTAACTTTTATTTTCGTAGTAAACTATTATCTAAGTCAACTCAAAGTATATAGATAATGACCGCGAAAAAATTAGCCACGTTCCGGATTGACCCCGATGAATGGGAAGCTTTTCAGCAATGGGCTAAGCGCAACGGTACAACGGCATCTGCACTCCTGGTCGAATATATAGAAGAGTGTCTAGATAGGCCACCCACCAAACCTTCTGGTATCCGTCTCGAACAAATGGTTATCAATCTAACCAAACGTATAGATAGTATAGATAAAAGGTTGAGTTTACTGGAAACACCTTCTCATGTCCGTAGTGACGAAATTGTTTCATAACCGATTGCTTTTTTACAGACAAAACAAAGGTAGCTAGAAAACTCTTCAGAATTTTAACTAAAGAAATTAGTGCGATCGCAAAACACTTTTGGCTCCCAAGTGGCGTTCGTACTCGCACCTAAAAGCACTCGCTGGTACATTTTTATTCGCTTCCCCTACAAGCTGTAGTTCCACATTGCTTTGGTTAAAGCTAACCGCAGTTTTATTTAATAGCTAAAACTGTTACTTCGATAGAGAGCATTTTTTGCACTTAGCTACGAGAGCGAACTAATTTACGTTACAAATTAACTTGTATAAATTTATACTTTAATTTATTATTTATGCGAAATTATACTGAAAATGCAGTTTAGAGAAGAATTTAGGGAAGCGATCGCGCTCGGCAACCAGTTCCCAGAGAGAGTGCCAGTGTTGTAAACTTTGCTTAATGGTGCTTCTAGCTATTTATGGGTGCTATGAAAATTTTTGCTCCCCTGTGTAGCTCAACAGATGCTTTTT
The DNA here is from genome assembly GCF_014696265.1 of Aerosakkonema funiforme FACHB-1375. Taxonomy (GTDB): domain Bacteria; phylum Cyanobacteriota; class Cyanobacteriia; order Cyanobacteriales; family Aerosakkonemataceae; genus Aerosakkonema; species Aerosakkonema funiforme_A. Next base: position 22,663 of record NZ_JACJPW010000010.1, read on the forward strand.
TTGACACGATTACTTAAGCCAACTCCCCCTCCCGATTCCATATTTTTTACCTGCGATCGCTAGTGGGGTTGGCCGCTCTAGTCAATATTTGTTTTGTATTATACTAATATAGGCGAAAAATGTCAAATGAGTTCTCCTTCTCCGTCAAATCAATTAAGTGCAATCAATCAAAGGCTGAAGGCTGGCCAAATTGGAGTAACAATTATCCAAAAAGGCAATCGTTTGTATTTACGAGGAACTTTGCCGCCACGTCCGGGTAGTGATAAAGATAAACCGCATCAGCAGGAAATTGCTTTGGGGATTGAAGCGACATCGGCTGGGATGAGGACGGCAGAAAAAGAAGCACGAAAAGTAGGAGGGCTTCTTTCCGTAGGGGAATTTTCTTGGTGGCCTTATTTACGCCATACCGGGGTCGGACGAGAAAATAAGACGATTGGAGATTGGGTGAACTCCTTAGAGAAAGATTATTTTATCCGTCGCGCTAAAAATCCACAGTCAATTTCAACGTGGAAAACAAATTACGTAGAGGTATATAGTAAATTACCGCCAACCGAATATCTATCAAAAGAAATATTGATGAGCGCGATCGTGTCTGTGCCACCGGATACTCGGATGCGGCAGAAGGTGTGTATGGCGTTGGATAAGTTAGTAGAATTCGCCGATTTTAAGTTTGATGCTAAAAGGTTTAGTGGGGATTATTCTCCCACAAAAGTGCAGAAACGAAATTTACCCAGCGATGAAGCGATATTATTTTGGTACGAAAAGCTCTCTCTACGGGCGTGGCAGTGGTGTTTCGGGATGATGGCGACTTACGGGCTGCGACCGCATGAGGTGTTTCATTTGGATTTGGCAGATTTTCAGAAAGGGTCGGGCGTGTTGAAGGTGTTGGAGGGAAAAACTGGAGAAAGAAAAGTTTGGCCGCTGCATCCAGAATGGGTGGAGGAATGGTCGCTGATGGATGTGGCGATACCCAATGTCCACGCTGCAAGTAATAAAGAGTTGGGACATAGGGTTTGTCAATATTTTCGGCGGCAGGGTATGGAGTTTAAACCTTATGACCTTCGCCATGCTTGGGCGGCAAGAAGTATCCAGTACGGATTGGAGGTGTCGCTGGCGGCGAAGCAGATGGGTCATTCGGTGGCGATTCACATTCAGACGTATCATGCTTGGATAGATGAGTATCATCACCAGCAGGCTTATGAGAGGTTGTTGAGTAGGAGCGATCGGCCTTTGCCGCCCCAGCGCAGGGAGGGAAAAGATGAAGAGTCTGAAAATTGATGTCGATCGGCGATCGCGTCGCGGGTGGTATCTTTCAACGATCGGGCGATCGCTTGTTCGTTCTTGTAGGTCGTTGTTTAGAATCAGTGTCTAGTGCAGTTTTGCTTCAACCACTGGAGTTTAGACTATCGCACCTACGGTGCGATAGTCTAAACTCCTAAGCAAGCCAAAATAGCTCAGATTATAGCTGAGTAAAAAAATAATGATTTGAACAGGATTAAAAACGAAAGAAATTAACTTTTCGATGTTTTTTTTGTTCGATAAAAACCTTTTTTAACGATGGGATAATCAGTACGAGGCGACCTGGGGTGTCCGGCAGGCCAGCCGGGAGACTTTCCACGCAGTTTGGGAAAACAAGCAGGTGTACCAATCACCGCTAAAACTCCAGGCAAGGCTTGGGCGACACGACCAGGAGTTAATTTGGTCAACCGTTTTTGCAATAGGTTTGGGTCTATCTTGAACTATTTCACGGGCTCTCCCTAGTTCCCAAGTCATCATTGGCATTAAATCACTCCATCGCTCACATTGCTTGGGTGTACTCAACTTCGGTAAAGTCCAGTGAAGCCGTTGTTTGGCAAAGCGATACCAATGGTCAATACCAAAGCGTCGCAAGTATAGCCGCCAAATTTCAGCTAAGGGCGGCATTTCTTCCCCAACCCAAATCAACCATAAAGGCTTGGGCATTTTCCAAGAATACAAGCGGTCGATTCGTTCTACTCGGAGCAGTTGCAGTTCATGTTGTGGAGCAGCTTGGAAATGTAAGTTTTTCCATAAACTAATTCGTAACTGTCCTAATTGAGACTCATCTAATTCTACAGTTTCAATTGCTTCTGTCCAAGTGGTAGAATCATTCAGTTTAAATTTGTTTCCATGTCGGCGCGGACGACCCTTACCAGAATAGGGTGGCGGTGCAGTCCATAAACATAAATTAGAACGGAGTCGTATTAATTTGTCCGCAGGAATCAAAGCTGTCTTCAGTATAAAAGGCGCACATCCATATTCGCTGTCCCACAGCGAAATTGGTCGCTGTGGTAAGTATTGACAGACCTGTTTAAGTTGCCATACTGCTTTATCTATAGGATTTTCCCAACTGGTAATCCGTTCGTGCCTTAGTGGTATTGCCCAACTGCCGGAATCTTCTGGTATCCAGGCAATTGTACTATATCCTTGGCCTACGGTAATCGGACGATTACCATAAACAGCTGCCGCTTGATGTTCAATCGTTCTTTCTTGTAGTGTTTCTGCATCTGGCCTTGGCCAATTTGTGTGGTCGCCTGCCAGGATTGGACGTACATCTGTTGGCATCTGTTGGATGTATAGTCGCATCAACTTGTTGCGCTGCGGTCTACAATCTTGAAGTGCTTCATAAATACTGGGCCAATTGCGTCGAAATACTGGTGATAATGACAGGTCTGCCAAACAGTAGGCATAGCGGGTCAGCAGGATAGCATCCGTTAATTCAAACGTGGCATCTTTGGCTCTGGTTAGATGTTGATAGGCCGCTTGACGAAAAGCTTTGAGTTTGTCAACTTCAATCATAGGTAGATGCTAGTTGGTGGTACAACTTTTAGCTTCTACCAGACTGAAGTACCTGTGTCATTAGTACACTTGTACTTCAGTTTTGTCATATCTGATCTATTCGCAAAAAAACAGGTAAGTAAAACTTACTATTTGGAGTTTAGACATCGCACCTACGGTGCGATAGTCTAAACTCCAGTCAACCAGTGTTGTTTGGGTAATGGTACAACTCAAATGCGATAAGAGCATGGAATGTAATGATAGAGGAACATACGTGGACAGATTTGCAACAACGGCAATGGATTTGTGATGTCGAATATGTAAACCCGATCCCACAAGGAGCTTCATTTGTTAGGTTGTGGAAACAGTATACAAATGGCGTTGCTATTACGCTCTCTATTCACTCTGAGGACGGTAAGTTTGTGTTGGATCGAGATGTCGGTCATGCGGCATCTGGAACAAAAAGAACTAATTGCGGTACATTTTCAACCGCAGATGCTGCGGTACACCAAATGATTCAAGAGTGCTATAGCTGGGATAATACGTGGGGTATCTAGTAGCTACCTGTATGAGTGTTATCAGTTTGAAAAATTGAATAAAATGCTTGGAACCAATATCCTGCAATACTTAGAACATATAGGAACTTGAGGAAAAGTAACGGTTCTTTGGCCAAAGGCAGGATAGTACAGATGTTATTTTTTTGAGTTTTGCACCGAAATCTAGTCTGAATTTCAATACCCAACTTAAGTATAAAGCATGGCTACCTGCATATTGAGTGCCTTTTGTCTCCAAAAAGATTTTAGACGATAGCCACAGGTTATGCAGATGTCAAGCGATCCCTCCGAACTCGACGATTCGCCGCAAGGCAAGATTTCACTAAAACACTCCAGTTACGCAAAACTACTGACACCTTTTCAACGAAAAATGCTGCAAAAAAGTCTGCAAGATAACTTATCCGAACAGTACCGCCAGCGCATCGAAATAATGTTGTTGGCAGACGAAGGTAAAACTCAAACCCAAATTTGTAAAGCTTTGGGATGCTCTCAAGGAACGGCACGCCATTGGATTTTCATGGCACAAGCTGGGCTAGCTCATAACTGGGATGATAACCCAATTGGCCGCCCTAAAAGCGTTAACGAACAATATCTAGAGCGTTTAAAAGAACTGGTAAGCCAGAGCCCGAAAGAATTTGGCTATCCATTTCGACGCTGGACAGCACAATGGCTGAGTAAGCATCTAGCCAAAGAGTTGGGTATTGAAGTGAGCGATCGCCATATCAATCGCTTGCTCAAAGACATGGGACTATCCACCCGGCCAAAACCAACTCCTGTCGAGGATATCGCACCAAATGCCAACCGTTTAGCGATTCGCGATTTAACGGAAACCTCCGTTTCAGTTTCCCCCGAATTTTGGCCTTTCAATTCCATTCGTTGAGATTGTAACTATGGTTCAGAATCAATCCGATTTATCTATTTCTAATGAACTGCTGGAAAAAACTCTAGGGCAATCTTTTCTAGAAAAAGAACTAGCAGCAGTGCGTCAAAATATTCAAGTTTTAGAGCCTCAGCCACTAAAACAATTTTGGAATTCACAAAACGCTGAAGGTGGCATCTGCATTATTATTGCAGGGAAAGTAAGATTAACTCATAGTCAGAGTGATAAACCTCTTTCATTAAAAGCAGGGGAATCATTTGGTGAGCTAACCTTATTTCCAGAAGAATCCTTTGAACCTTACTCAGCAAAAGCTACCAAAGATGCACTAACAATCTATTTTCTTCCCAGCCAGTACCTTGCCAACCTAAGTCGCAAATATCCTAAAATTCGAGAGCATCTTCATCAGCAGGCTGTTTGGCGAGATTCCCTACTCAGAGGAACTGACACTCCCACAGCAAACCAAAAAAAGAGTGAAAGAGAGACAACTTTTCTCGATCGCCAATCACCAGTTCAGCCAAAAAACCAGAAAAAAATTAGTAAAGCTTACTTTCCCAGCCCCACGTTACAAGTGGGCCACTTGTGGCAGCGCATTATTCGTCGTTATCCCTTCTTCGCACAACAAAGTGCATCAGACTGCGGTGCTGCTTCCTTAGTAATGGTTGCTCGCTATTGGGGGAAGCGCTTTAGCGTTAACCGCCTGCGAGATATGGCTAATGTCGATCGCAATGGTGCTTCTTTACGAGGTTTATCAGCAGCAGCGGAAAGTATCGGATTCTCTACCCGACCCGTGAAAGCCAGTTTAGACCAATTGGCAAAACAAAACCTACCTGCGATCGCGCATTGGGAAGGCAAGCACTACGTTGTAGTCTACGAAATCACCCGCAAGCACGTCATCGTAGCCGATCCAGCCATCGGTCAACGCACCCTTACCCACGCTCAATTTAAAACTGATTGGACTGGCTATGCTTTGTTATTGCAACCCACAGTTTTTATTAGAGATGCCAAAGAATACAGTACCCCATTTTGGCAGTTTTTTGAGTTAGCTAAACCACACGGTATTGTATTATTTGAAGTCTTCATTGCTTCCGTATTTATCCAAATCTTTGGATTGATTACGCCGCTATTCACTCAAATGATTTTAGACAACGTAGTTAAGCACCAAAGTCAGTTAACTTTAACCACTTTCGGGGTTGGTTTGCTAATTTTTAGCTTGTTCCGAGTAGCGATGACTGGACTGCGGCAATATCTGCTAGACCAAACAGCAAATAGAGTATTTACAGCAACAATCTCGCCAATCTTTACCGCCAATTAACGGTAACATTCGGTTTGATAAAGTTACTTTCCGTTATCATCCAGAAAGCGATATCAATGTTTTGGAAAACCTCAGTTTTGAGGTTAAACCAGGACAAACTGTAGCCTTAGTTGGTCGTAGTGGTTCTGGAAAAACAACGATTTCTAAACTTATTTTGGGGCTTTATCCTCCTACCGATGGGAAAGTGTTGATTGATGGTCAAGATATAAATAGTATCTTGTTGCGATCGCTCCGTTCTCAAATAGGTGTAGTTGACCAAGATACCTTCCTATTTGGCGGTACAATTCGGGAAAATATTGCGATCGGACAACCATCAGCTACCCTAGAAGAAATTATAGAAGCAGCACGACAAGCTGGGGCAGATTTGTTTATTAAAAAGCTGCCGATGGGGTACGAAACGCAAATAGGAGAAGGTGGGGGAATGTTATCTGGAGGACAGAGACAAAGAATTGCGATCGCTCGTGCTTTATTAGGTAATCCCCAACTATTAGTTTTCGACGAAGCTACCAGTCACCTTGATGCTGAATCCGAGCGAATTATTCAGAATAATCTTACCAATATTCGCAAAAATCGTACCACCATAATTATCGCTCATCGCCTCTCCACAGTGCGTAATGCTGACTTAATTTTGGTGCTGGATAAAGGCGTTTTAGTGGAAAGTGGAACTCACGAAGAGTTGATGGCTAAACGCGGTCAATATTTCTATCTGAATCAACAACAATTGGATGTTGCAGCTTGAGATATAGCCAAAACAAAACATCACCGTGTTTTTGTTTCAATCCTGTTGAAATAAACTAATTATTTTCAAATATGCCTAACACATCAAACTCATTTGCTGGATTTGAGCTTAATCACCACGAACTACAAACTTTGTCTAATGAAGCAGAATTTCCTAACTCTACGAATGGCAAAGTTACCCATACTGATGATTGGTCTTATGCTACCAAGGAATTACTCGATAGCTTGCCAAAAACTTGGACGCGAGGATTACTATATTTTTTGGTAATTTTTGTAGCTATTGTTTTACCTTGGTCAATGCTTTACAAGGTTGATGAAACGGGTACTGCTAGAGGAAGACTTGAACTTAAGGGAGATACCGTTAAGCGAGAAGCAGATATTCAAGGTAGCGTTGCAGTTGTTAAAGTGCGCGTTAAAGAAGGAGATGAAATAAAAGCTAACCAGATTTTAGTAGAACTGGATTCTAAATCAGTTCGAGATGAAATTCAGCAGAATGAAATTAAACTGTCAGGTCAACAAAATCGGTTTAGCCAGTTGGAAATCCAGAAAAATCAGTTAGGGATTGCTATTGCTGCTCAACAGCAACAAAACAAAGTTCAAGAATTGGAAAAACAAACACAAGTCGCTCAAGCAGAGCAGAGTTTTGATACGCTCAAAACCGCTTACAACTTTCAAAAAGAAGAGAAAATCGCCCAATTAGCGCAAGCACAGCAGAATTTTGATGCTTTGAAGACTACATACAACTTCCAAAAAGAAGAAAAACTCGCACAAGTTGCTCAAGTAAGGCAAAGTATTGAATCTAGCCAAGCCGCCTATAATTTAGCAGCAGTTCGTTTGGAAAAAGCTCAGGAAAAATTTCAACGCCATAAATTAGCTTTTGATGGAGGTGCAATTTCAAAAGACCGATTTGCAGAAGTAGTACAGTCTGTAGAAGAAAGCTATCAACAACGCCGACAAGCGCAATCGGATATTTCCCAAACACAATCTCGCTTAACAGAACAACAAGGTAGCTATGAAAAGATTATCCATCAAGCTGAGTCTGATATTAAACAAGCTGAACTTCGTCTAAAAGAGCAACAGGGTAACTACCAGAGAATTATTCGTCAGGCTCAATCTGATATTGAGCAAGCCAAGCTGCGTTTGGAAGAACAAAAACGCGGTTATCAAAGCTTGGTTCAATCTGGAAAAATATCTGTCTCGAAAATAGAACAGCAGCTAACCGATTTGAACACACAAATTGCTGCTGCAAAATCGGAAATCGAGCAAACAAAAAATCAGATTAATTCTCTTAAAGAGCAGCTAGAAAAATATCTGATTCGTGCGCCGTTTGATGGCACTATTTTTCAACTTCCTATTACGCGGGAAGGTGCGGTAGTACAACCTAAACAATTGATTGCTGAGATTGCACGAAAGGGAACTCCCCTGGTGTTCAAGGGACAGATTCTTACTTCCGAAAGCGAATCTTTACGCTCAGGTAATCAGCAGAAAGATGCCAATCTGAAATTTGATGAGTATCCTTTCCAAGATTACGAAGTTGTGAAAGGCAAACTGAGTTGGGTATCACCCAATTCTAAGATTACGCAAACAGCGCAAGGAAATCTAACTACTTATGATGTGGAAATTGAATTGTCTCAGAGTTGTATTCAGCCAAAAAGTAAGTGTATTGCTTTCAAGTCGGGTCAACCTGCAACGGCTGAAATAATTATCCGTCAGCGTCGCCTGATTGACTTTATTCTTGACCCGTTTAAGAAGTTGCAAAAAGGCGATTTGAAGCTGTAATTCAGCGGTGCATCTACAAATAATTGAATCAATTTTATATTTCAGGAGAAAGTCATGTCACAAGCTATTACTATTTCCGCTCAAGATATCCTTCATCAAGTCAAGTTATCCTGCCAAATTCCCTCTATTGTCGAGCAAATTGTTACTCGGAAGATAATTATAAATGCAGCAGCAGAGGCGGGTATTAAAGTGGAGGCTGAAGAATTACAGCAAGCAGCAGATAATATTCGGTTAATCAGTAAACTGAAGACTGCTGATGAAACCTGGGAATGGTTGAAGAAAAATTGCCTATCTTTGGATGATTTTGAAGAAATGGTTTACACTAACGTGATTTCTGGGAAATTGGCGCAACATTTGTTTGCATACAAGGTAGAGCCTTGGTTTGTGGAACATCAATTAGATTATGCAGGCGCGGTGATTTATGAAGTGGTTTTGGATGATGAAGATTTGGCGATGGAATTGTTTTATGCTTTGCAAGAGGGGGAAATGAGTTTTCCTGAAGTTGCTCATCAATATATTCAGGATACTGAGTTACGTCGTCGTGGGGGATACCGGGGAGTTGTGCGGCGTAATGAGATGAAGCCGGAGATTTCTGCTGCTGTTTTTGCGGCTAAACCGCCGCAGGTTTTGAAGCCGATTGTGGGTGCTAAGGGGGTATATTTGATTTTGGTTGAGGAAGTGATTAAGCCACAATTGGATGAGAAGTTGCGTTATCAAATTCTTTCTGATTTGTTTCAGAAGTGGATGAGGCAAAAGGTTGATGAAATGAAGGCTACGATAAATATTGCTTTTGATACATAAACTAAACTTAAAAATGCCTTTGGATTCATCCAAAGGCATTACAGTACACTATTAGTAGGTGATTCTGTTTGTGCAAGATCTGAGTTAAGGCAATTTAGGCTTATTCATTAACAAGAGCGATTAGTGAATAAGCCTGTTTTTGGTGGTTTGATACTACCAGTTTATACTGAAATACCAACCGTGACCGCTAAATGAAACACCACCACCACCTAACACGTTAAGACCTTCCTGATTAGTTAGCTCATTAAGGTAACTCTCTGAATCTAGCAACAGTTCGGAACCAGCAGCATGTAGGTCAGAGATTTTAATCGTAGCCATTGTAAATGTCCTCCTAGTTTATGCTATTCAAGCAACCTTGTACTTTTGATTGCTCAACTCTTATATTACCTATTGAACTACTAAAAAATAGGTTTGACAAGACCACAAACCTAGTTGTGGAGACATAAAAATATTAATTATCTGCTTTGATTTTTGAAAAGAGAAACTGCCTATAATAGTAAAATCATATCAATTTATTTTTAATAAATTCTCTTTGGAGGTACAAGCGTCAAAAATTAAAACATTTTTGTCTAAAAAGACTGGATGCTGAAACATTTTCGCATTTGAGTTTTCAAAAGATAAAAAGCCTACTTCTGAACTAAATCAGAAGTAGGCATCGCGATCGCAAAGCTATCCTTTACTATCTACCCAGTTGAGAATTCAAAACCTTAATTATCTCATTAACGCATTTCAGCACCAACATCAGAACTGATTGCCGTTTGTAACCAACCCTGAAACAGCGATTCCAAAACCTGTTCCCTGACTTCACTCAATTCAGCCGCAAACCACTTCTCTACTCTCAAAATGTGATATCCTAACTTTGTCTGAATCGGCCCAACTACCTCGCCTTCCTTCGCCTCAGCAACAGCCTTTCCAATCTCCGGTAGCAATTCCGCCAAAAACCGAATCCCCACAAAGCCAGCATTTTGTTGCGACTGCTTCCCCTTCGAGTATTCCAAAGCCAACGCACAGAAAGAACCATTTTCCACCCGCAGCGCTTGGGCAATTTTCAATGCTTCTGTCAAATCGCGCACTAAAATTTGAGACAGAGCCACCCGCCGATAATCATCCCGGCTGGTTATGTAATGATTATCTACCGCTTCCCCAAAAAGATGCTCTTTCAACTTCTGCGTCAGTAACGATACTCGAATTCCTTGCGACCAATCTTCTACACTAATTCGCTGTTGTTTCAGCCAAGCCAAGGTTTCAGACGCACCCAGCAACTTGTGTTCCAAGCGAAAAGCATCCCCTGCTGCTTGCAATTCTTCATCAGAAATAGTGATGCCAAGCTGTTGGCAGGCTGACAAAATTAGGGTATCCCGTTCAGCCAGTGCTGCGATTTCAGCAAATTTGAAAGAATGACGCAGGTAGGCAACAACAGCTTCATCAGTTGCAGGAGAAATTTCTGGCAATACCAATTTTTCCAAAGTTTCTGGCATGGTTTTATCCTATGTACTTGACAAAATCAACTAAGTGATGGTTAAGAATGAGAAACAGGGTTTCTTTTGTTCAAAGAGTTCCGATATTTTGGTGTTCCAAACCAAAGAAACCCCGTTTCTGGTGTTTTAGGGCTGTAAGCGATCGCAATTAAGCACAGTACAGCAATCGTTCCGGCGGCACTTCTTGCACCTTCAAACGGTTACGGTGCAAATCGCCATAAACATTGAGATAATCCAATTCAGCAGGCGTTAATTTACCTTTTTGAACACCTGCGATCGCAACATCAATCTCTTCCCGGCTTCGCAACCCAGTCAAACAGACATCCACGCAGTTTTGGCTCAAAGAATAGCGATACAAATCCGGTACAGAAGGTTGCCAACATCCCGCAGGTAAACCAGCCGGAATATCCCAAAGCGCACCGGAATGGGAACCTGTAGACTTAAAAGTAACTATTCCCGTTCGCTGTGAATCTCGCGTATTCAACTGATTGAAAATCTGATTTTGAGCAGAACGGTGTGCAACATTATGCCTCACCATCACCACATCTAACAGTGGACTATCCAACCACTGTCGAGCTAAATTGATATCGTGGAACGAAGCCCCTATATAACGCACAGCCCCCATTTTTTTGAGGCGTTCGGAAGTGCCAAACATTCTTTCTATTGTCCGCTGATAAACAGAATTCTTACCTCTTAAATCCGGTGAAAGCTGTAAACAATCTTGTAAAGCTTGATTGTCATTAGTGCCTATCCAACCCCAAAACAACACATCAATGTAATCAATTCTCAGTTCCACAAACTGATCCAATAAAGCTGCCAGTGCTGCTTCTGGACTTTTGATATAAGTCACCGTCGCCAGCACCACTTTCTCTCGCACTGATGAACGGCGATCGCATAATTTTCGCAACGCATCAGCCATCGAACTGTAGATATAGTGGTGCAAGTCACTGGAATAGAAAAAGTAGTTAATTCCACGATCGAAAGCGTAGAGAGTATCCTCACTAGAAATACCGCCGCCACCCCCTAACCCCAAACAGCTAACAGTTAAATCGGTTCGTCCAAGCTTACGATAGAACGGCAAATCAGATTGTGGGGATTTATCAGTTACAGTAGCGATCGCATTTGAAGGGGCGATTAATGGTAAAGCGAGATCGGTTATTTTCATAGTTCTAAAGGTGTGTAAATATCTTCAGAATTCGCATTGAGATAGGCACGCTGCCAGTCAATTCCCACCAGCGAGAAGTGCTGAAAAATAGCAGTCATTCGCGCTTCTGGTAACTCATCTCCTTTCTGCCAAGCTTCCAATAAACCATTAGCCACTATTTGGCAGCGGTTCATCCCGAAGCTTTCTTGGGCTGCAAATTTGCAGTCTGGTTCTTCTGCTAACCCTAAACCAGGCGCTAGCGGTTTTGTAAATAAAGGGATTTCTGTTTTAAAATGTGCTTTCTCCTCTATATAAACAGTTTGTAAAATTAGCCTGACTGCTTCATAGTTGCTTTTTTCAAAGTAAAGAACTCCAGAGTCATAGCGTCCGTAATCACCTGGGTTGTATAACACTTTAAAAGTGAAGGGAATTGAAATAGCGTTCAGCAGGTGAGTCAGCTTACCCATAACTCCAACTGCACCTTCAGGCGTTAAATTAAAGTAAACGCGCACTGTTTCCAAAGGTTTATCTGCATTATGACTTTGGGGCCCCCCATTCCCTACTGCCATGTAAAATCCGTTTTGAACGAAATTTTTGGGCATCCGAATCGCTACAAAATCACCAATGCCAGCGTTTTGTTCGCTTGGTTGAAGATGGCGTTCTCGCTCAATATGTAAAGTCAAACCACCTTTATTTACAGCTAAAGTGCCATCACTTTCTTGCCTCACTACAACCCAATCAGGATCGAAGTAGCCTTCGCCATCGTTACTTTCGTGCAATCGTTCGTAAAAAGCTAAATCTACTCCAAGAATAGTGTTATTTTCTAAATTTTGATACAAAGATTTGGCATCTGAATTTGCATCTGGATCGAGCGCAGTTTTTAGGGAACCGTTATAATGAATACCATACAGAAAACTGCGAAGTTGCAAATTGATATACCGATTTTGTACTTCTGTTGGCATTCCTTTAAATCGGTTGACTATCTCCAAAGGAAGTTCTAAAGGTTTGTAATCAGGATGAAGAATACAGAAGTTAGGCTGAATCTGAAGTTTGATGATGTCTTGCAGAGTATCTAGCAATTTGCTTTCAGCAGAATTTTGTTGTTGAGTTTGAGGAAAATCAATTAGTTGCATATCGAGTTTAATGATGAGGAAATATTTTAAGCAGCTTGGTTGATTTGAGTTAGCGTTGCAGCAGCATTGCCGAAAACAGTTGACATTGATTGTTCGGGACGACATAGCAAGCTTTTAGCAACTTGGAGCATACAAATTCCCGTATTACCAAAAGATTTTTGGTATTGAATCATGGCTTGAATTTGTTGAATTAATGCCAAACCAGCGAATTGCACAACTCGCTTTAAGAAATCGGGGCGATGTTCTACTATTTCTGGGAATGTATCAAAATAAGCTACAGTCATAGCACTAATTGAAGGCTGAATCTGTTCGAGGGGAGTTGCTGCTAATCGTAACGATTCTTCGATAGTGAGTGTCTGACTAATAACTAAGCTACTTAACCACATTAGCAGGTAGCTAGCAATTAAAGTTCCTAGATCAAATCCGGGATCTCCCCAAGCAGAACGTTCCCAATCAATTAGCCGGACAATATTTTGGTTAGATTGTTGCCAATCTTGGTGAAGAAGGATGTTGTTTAGTTTTAGGTCGTTGTGAGTTAAGCAACAAGGGTTGTAAGCAGTAGAAAGTTCTGCCATTGCTTGTGCGAGGCTTTCATAGCGTTGGTAGAGAACGAAGAATTTAATACCATCGGCGGGAACTAAACCAAAGATTTCTGGAGTGATTCGTTCTAAGCTCCGAATTAAGTTAGGAACTTGGTCTTTTAGTTCAGCTTCACTATCTTGAGAAAAGAAATCTCGATAATTTTGGCGGTTGAAAGTTGAACGGTGGATGGTGGCTATGATATTGCCGATTGAAGATGCGATCGCACTCGGAAAAACATTCTCTTTTGCATAGAAATCAGCTAAATCGCGATAGTCATCCAGGTATTTGAAAACAATGATAGAATTTTCAGCATCAAAATGTAACACTACTGGCAATAATGGACGAAGGTTGCCTAATTCGGAAAATCGCTGTAAAAATTCTTGAATTCGCCATTCGTTGAGAAATTCACCAGCGGTTTTTCCTTCCCGATCGTGTCGTTCTTGTTTGACTAATAGTTTACGATTATTGGGAAACTTCACTAACAAGTTAAAGTTTTTAGCAGACATTGGTTCTGTTTCAACTTTATCTTGTTCTGATTGGATACCAAGGCTCTGACTAATTAAATAATTAGCAATGTTTTGCAAGCTTAAAAGCAGTGTCATGATTTTGTTTTAGAAAAATATTGGATTTTGAAAAAAGTGATTGTGAGATGCGATCGCTCCTGGAGATAACAGAGTAAATAAATAGCACTTGTTCATTGTGCCGTAAGGATGGAACGATCACTCAATTAGATGTGTTCGCTTTAGTTACGAGCAAAAGCAATAAATTCGGGGTAGCCGTTATAGGTGAAAACAGCAAGTTGATTTCTTGTCATTGCAACTGCGCCGCCCTCGTGCATCGGATCGGCAACAATATATTTGCCATCGGATGTTTTGCCAAGAATTGCGTTCCAGTGACCACCAGAACCACTACCTACTCTGTTAGGGAACTGTTGACGCCAGGCATTAGTTAAATTTCCAAAAGATATAACTGGTTTTTCTGCATTTAGACTGCGATCTAAAGCATCCCATCCTGTTAGCTGTTCTGCTATTCCGCCTGCCTTTTGGATACCCGCTTTGACTTGATCGAAATTAGTCCATACGTTGTCTTGATCTAGGACTGGAACACCTTGTTTTGTACCGTTAGAATAGCCGAACATTAGGTAACGAGCATAATCTATACTGGTTTCAGTGCTGATATTAGCTGGTTCACGACCTAGCGTTTTCATCACCATAGCTAAGCTGGCAGGGCCACAGTTAGTACTGCTATTAGGCCCATCGGGGTTATATTTTGAATTCCAGTATTGAAGTTTGAAGAAAGGATCAGCCTGTTGCGTGCTATTTGGCAATGTATTACCCGTACTATTGATGCCAGAAGACGTTCCAAATAAGCCTGGAACCAAAGTGACATAATTGCCATTCAATTCAGACATATTAGGCGCATCTTTTACTTTGACGAAGTTACTGTTAGAGTAGGTCAAAAATTCAACATCATTACTACCATTAACCCAATTACCTTTTTCTTGGCGAATGATGTCATCAGCGCCACCACCCGTTAAATCACCAACAATTAAATTGACATAATCGCCATTCATGACTGAAGCATTATTCATAGTAGTTATGGACTTAAAGCCCCAGGTTCCATTAGAAATACAGATTTCAGCATCCCGATTACCATCCCCCCAGGAACCTTTTTCTTGACGGATCAAGTCAGTGACGCGATCGCCATTAAAGTCTCCAGCAACTAAATTTACAAAATTGCCATTCATCGCACCCATATTAGGTAAATTTGCTTGGAATTTGAAGTTACCTTGAGAGAAGGTGTAGTATTGAACATCATTGTTACCATCTACCCAATTACCTTTTTCTTGTCGGATGATGTCATCAGCGCCGCCGCCAGTAAAATCACCGACAATCAGATTGACAAAATTGCCATTCATTGCGGAGGCATTATTCATTAAGACGGGATTTTTGAAAGTGCCATCACCATTTGATATGTAAATTTCAGCATCTCGATAACCATCTATCCAAGTACCTTTTTCTTGTCGGATAATATCTGTTTTGAAATCTCCGTTAAAGTCTCCCGCTACTAAATTTACAAAGTTACCATTCATCGCTGCCATATCAGTCATTTGGATTGGACTCTTAAAAGTTCCTTTTCCTGTGGCAAGATAAACTTGAGCATCGTTAACACCATTCACCCAACTACCTTTTTCTTGGCGGATAAAGTCAGTTAAACCATTCCCATCAAAGTCTCCGGTGATTAGGTTGACGAAATCACCGTTCATGGCATCCATATTAGGTAATCCTGTGGGCTGGTTAAAAGTCCAATCCCCTTTGGAGAGAACTACTTCAGCATCTCGCGATTTATCTACCCAAGAACCTCTTTCTTGGCGGATAATATCAATTACGCGATCGCCAGCAGCAAATGATTTTGCTTGTTCTATCTGAATATCCTTCCCATCGAAAGTAACAGTAGCCCTATCATCCTCAGCCTTTAGGGCTGCCAGTTCACTTGCACTAATATTCTTTCCTTGAACGACTCTGGCAAAAATATCTCCTTCATCACCAGCAGCATCTTTGATATTGATCTGCGAGTCTATGTAATGTCCGTTCTCTTCCAATAATACGCTGGCAATTGCTTCGGAATTATTAGCATTCTTAGCTACAAAATCACTTGCTAAATAAACAGTATTGGTTTCTTTTGCAAAAGCACCATTCGCTCCATTAATTACCACAGATGGTAAGATCTCTATTTGGGGAAGTTCGCTAAAATCTCCTTTAGCAAACTTTTCGACAATTTCCCTGGCTACCTTAGTATCAAAATTATCGCCAAAAGCCACATTCATTTTTGCATCAAAATCTGGGTCAGCTGCCAATCCCGTCAGAGCATCGCGAACTTTTTGCACGGCTTCCTGTACGATCGGTAAAAAGTGCAAATCGCTATTTGGTTCAGGTGAGATCGCGACACCCGTGAGAGAATCTACAGATAAACTCTCGGCTTGCTGGCAGCTGTTGCTACTGGTTTGTGTCACCACATCAGCGTTGAGAGATAGAAGCGATTTGTTAAGCAGGATAATGCTATCGTCGCCTCCAGCAGTTGGCAGTGCAGGGCTAATTTCCGCTTTACTTCCACCCCCCGCAATTAAATTTTTTAGCGCTGACTGGGGAGTAATACTGTCAATCGGTTCTAAATTACCAAAACCAGTACCAGAAGGATTAACGCAAGAGTCGAAAGGTTTAGCTACATCGGGCACAAAAGAATCAAACATGGTTTTCTCCGTCAATTTCTGTAAAAGGCTTGACTTGCTTCTGTTGGTTTAATTGGGGTAAGCCTTGAGTCAATATGCAGGTATGGAATTTTTAGCCTAGAAACCCAAACCTGCATAACCCCCCTCTTGTCAAGCCAATAAGTAAGTGTCACCCTTTAAGAGGGAGCCTCACCAGCCACTTTTCTCTAGCTGCTCGTTCAGCACCAGAGTCGGCTCGCCCTCCCTAAAGAAGGTGAGTTTCGTACTTAGTTACGCGAGTAACCTCAAGCCAATATCATCAGAAAAAGTAAAACCAGCATGAAAGTGCGCCAAGACATCGTTCAAAAATTTTCGACGTTTCTGAAGTTGGGGAACAGGGAAAGGT
The DNA here is from genome assembly GCF_014696265.1 of Aerosakkonema funiforme FACHB-1375. GTDB lineage: Bacteria > Cyanobacteriota > Cyanobacteriia > Cyanobacteriales > Aerosakkonemataceae > Aerosakkonema > Aerosakkonema funiforme_A. The sequence goes on from NZ_JACJPW010000010.1 coordinate 39,474, forward strand.
ACCGCCAGTTTTTTTGGCAAACTGACCCCGAATTGGAACGTAACATCAAAAATCTGGAACAGTCAGATCCAAATGCTAAAGCCGAATTCTGGGCAAGACGTTTCTTGCAAGAGATGCAAAAAACATACCCAGCTAAACCCCACAGCGACTCCACTAAAGTACCTAATCAAATTCTTCCTAATTCCCTACCGGGAAGGCACTTATCAGCTTACTTACAAGATGTTTGCTTCTGGGCTGCTCAAAAACTTTGCCAAAGGTTACAGTTTATTAAGCACAAATACCCATTAGAAGAATGCTTTCAGATTGCCTGTTCGGTGGGTTATCAACCAGAAAAAGTTTTCCGTAACTTTAAATTCGACCATCCTAGTGCAAACACAGAGGTATTCGCCAAGGCTGTAATTTTTAGGATAATAAACAATCAGGTTTACGAAAGCGACTTAGAAGCCAAAAGAGGTAAATACTCCAATTATGGCCTTTTAAAAGATTTAACCAAGAAAGAATTAACCGAAGCGCTGGCAGCCCAAAGAAACCAACAGCTTAATATTGAACTTCATTGCTTAGCTTGGAAATGCTTTGATGAAATTTATCAGCCAAATCACTGGCGTGGTAGCCGGAGTATGGATGCTCCCGATCGAATACACTTGAACCAAATTGCCGATCGCTACAACCAACTCCTCGCTCATCCAGGTTCACCCGTTGACGCAACTAAAATTCAAGAAATGCTCGACACCTGTATTAAGGCAGCGCGGAATTATCGAACCCAACAGTTTCTTCCCCTAGAAGATTATACCAATACGCCTGCTCCCGCGTCTACAGCTTGGGATACTCTTGTTCGAGAAGAAGAATGGGATGAAATTCAGGTGCTAGTTTCCAGTGCCTTTCAAAAACTGCCTGTTCAGGGCCAAATGCTATTCAAACTATGGCTAGGGTTAAATCTAACCCAAACAAATATAGCTAATGTTCTCAAAAATAAGTATACAAGCCTAGAAACCCAGTATCAAGTTTCTCGGTTATTAAAAAGCCATACCAAAAATTTACTGAAAGACTTTGCTAAGGAATGGAATCAAATAAATCGAGATACCTTGCTCGCTGAAAAACAGCTTGAGCAACTTAAAAATTATCTGCATGATTGCCTACGAAAGCAGACTCAAGAAATATGGTATGGCTGTTTAGCAAAAATTCTCGTTCGGCGCAGTGATTTTGAGAAAACCATATTAAAATTACATTACGCAGAGAAATTATCCCTATCTCAAATAGCAAAAACCCTCGCGATTCCAACTTCAGAAATTGCTCCGCAAATAGCAAGTATCTACAGAGAGTTTCGACAAGCCTTTATTAACGAGATAGCCAGCTATTTGGATTTATTACCGGAGTCGCTGATGCCAGTTGAAGAAACTTTGGGTGGATTTATTGAAGAATGGCTGCAAAATACTGCTCAATTTTGATTAATTAAGGAGAAAAAAAATGACTTTTGTTTTTGATGATTTAGTGGAAATTTACCCCGACCAGCTATGGTTAGAGTTTTCATTAGAAGACCAGAAAAAGGCATGGCAGCAAACAGAAGAACAAGGATACTCTAACCAATCTGCGCGTTGGAATGCCTTCTTAAACCAACTTTGTCTCAATACCTTTATGACTTGGTTAAAAACTAATTCAGATCTAAAATCATCACCCCAAATATGGCCGCAAATGGCTGAATTGCCAACTTTTTGGGAAGTGGTAAATGGTACATCTATTTTATTGAATGAAACGCGATTGCTGCTAGTTCCCAGCGATAAAAGCAATCTCAAAGAATTTTCCATACCCCAAGAATGGGTTGATATTCCCGACTGGGTAGCTGACTATTATCTAGCGGTACAGTTACAATTGGAAGAACGTTGGATGCGGGTATGGGGATATGTTACCTCCGAACAAATTTGCAATGATGGAAATTACGACAAGCAGGATAGAACCTACACTTTGGATAGAGAGGATTTAATAGAAGACTTAAACGTATTATCAGTAAAGCAGGAGCTTTTTTCCCGTAAAAAGGTAAAAATTAGTCCTTTACCAACTTTGCCTCCAAACCAAACAGAAGCTTTACTCGCTCAACTAAGTCAGTCTAGTCCATATTCTCCTAGATTAAATATTCCCTTTGAACAGTGGGGTGCATTATTAGCTAATGAAAAAAATCGCCAGCAATTGTATCGACAGCGGCTAGGGGTTACACAGAAACATTCTACAGTAAATTTAGGTGATTGGTTACAGAATATCTTTCAGTCAAGTTGGCAGTCAGTTGATGCACTCCTAACTTCAGATTCAGGAAATTTAACTTTTAGCTTTCGACAAGCTAAAACCGCTGCTAGGGAAAGAGAAGTATCGGTTGAGGGTGTAAAATTAATTGATTTGGGCTTAGCTTTAGGAAATCGAACTGTTGCCTTGCTGGTTGGCTTGATACCGGAAGAAAAAGAAAAAGTGGGGATTCGAGTACAGGTGCATCCTACCTACCAAGAAACTTATTTACCGCCAAATCTAAAATTAACCTTGCTATCTCAAACAGGAGCAACTCTTCAGGAAATTCAATCCCGCACCCAAGATAACTACATTCAGCTAAAACGTTTTAAATGCCCGGTAGGAAAATCTTTTAGCATTGAAGTTAGCTTCAACGATGTGAGTATTCGGGAAAAGTTTGCTATTGAAACACTAGCAGAATAACGTTATGAATAAGTTAGTTATTTTGAATCTGGGAAAAGGCAATCTGCAAAACGGCTTCCCAGTTGTCGTTGCTCAACTGCGAGAAGCTGGCAATTCTAATCTAATTCAATTTACGGGGAATTTACCCGCCGCCCCAGAAATTATAGATAGCTACCGTCGCTGGCAATTACTTTATGAAATGCTTTATGAAGCTCGTTATAAAGGTGCAGCTTGGCGACAAAAAAGATTGACCGATGATGATATTGAAATTGATGATGCAGATGTAACTCACGTTTCTGATGCCGAATTTTTTTCAATCGGTCAACAATTACAAAACCGCATTGATAATTGGCTAGATTCTCAGGAATTTCGCCCTGTCGATCGCCAATTACGGATGCGATTAGCTATTTCCGATGAAATTCGAGTGGTGATTCAAACTGAAGACACCCAAGTACGGAAGCTTCCCTGGCATTTGTGGAATTTTTTTAAAGATTATCGGCAGGCAGAAGTTGCTTTAAGTACCTTAGATTTTGGCTTAGAAAAAAAACCATATCAAACAGCGACAGAAAAAGTGAGGGTTTTGGCAGTTTTAGGCGATCGCACTGGTATTGATATTGATACTGATACGCGATTACTGAAAAACTTACCTCATGCTGAAGTTGTATTTTTAGTAGAACCTCAACGCCAGGAATTAGACGAACAACTTTGGGATAGACAGGGGTGGGATATTCTTTTCTTTGCCGGACATAGTTCCAGTCAAACAGACGGCGAAACGGGTGAAATCTATATTAATTTTCAAGAAAGTTTAACAATTACGCAGTTAAAAAATGCTTTGACGAGAGCGATATCACGTCGATTGCAACTAGCTATTTTTAACTCTTGTGATGGTTTGGGATTAGGACGAGAACTGGCTTCTTTGCAGATCCCGCAAATGATTGTAATGCGAGAACCCGTACCAGATAAAGTAGCCCAGGAATTTTTAAAGTATTTTCTGACAGCGTTTTCTGCTGGAGATTCTTTTTATTTAGCGGTGAGGGAAGCAAGAGAAAGATTACAAGGGTTAGAAAGCGACTTTCCGGGTGCTAGTTGGTTACCAGTCGTAATTTGTCAGGATTTAGCAGCAGAACCACCTACTTGGGAAAAATTACGCATTAGCAAAAACGATCGCGAATTGCCGATCCCACCACCTCCTGTGCCAAAACCGAAATTACAAACAGTTTTTATGGTCAGTTGTATAATAACAAGCTTAGTGGTGGGAGTGCGATCGCTTGGATGGTTGCAATCATGGGAGTTGAATGCTTACGATCAAATGATGCGATTGCGATCTTTGCAAGAACCAGATGAACGGCTTTTGGTTGTCAGAGTAACTCAACAAGATCTGCAACAACTGCGTGAAGATCCACTGAGCGATCGCACAGTAGCCGCATTACTAGCGAAATTACAACAATATAAACCGATAGTCATTGGCTTAGACATTTATCGAGATAAGCCAGTAGGAAAGGGACAAATAGATCTGAAAAAACAACTGGAACATGGATATAACATAATTGCCGTTTGTAAAAGTGGAAGCGATGAAGAGCCTGAAAATTATGGCTATCAACCCCCGCCGGGAGTACCAGAAGAACGTTTAGGTTTTAGTGATTTTGTCCCAGATAAAGACGGTATTATACGTCGCCATCTATTCTATCTGACCCCAGAAACTTCATTTCCTTGTAAAGCAAGATACGCTTTGAGTACGCAACTAGCACTGACTTACCTTAAAACAAAGGGTATCCTACATGATGAAAAAGCCAATTTTTTAAAGTTTCGTGATGTTGTCTTTAAACCATTGGAAAAAAATACTGGCGTCTATCAGCAATCTGATAAATATACAGATATGTTGGGACATCAAATGATGCTCAATTATCGCCCATACCGTTATCTTGGGGATATTTCCCAACAGGTTACTCTTATGAAGGTTTTGAATGGTGATGTAAAACCGGAATTTATTAAAGATCGGATCGTGCTTATTGGTTATGATGACGATGCTTTCTCCACACCTTACCCTGCGATTGAACAACCAAATCAAAAAACTCCAGGCGTGTTTATTCACGCCCAAATGGTGAGCCAAATTATCAGTACAGTTTTAGATCGACGTTCTTTAATCATGTTTTTACACTCTTGGGGAGAAACCCTTTTTATCTGGAGTTCATCTATAGTCGGAGGTATCCTTGCTTGGCACTTCCGAAAACTTCTATTGTTAGGGTTAAGTGGAACAGTAGCACTGGGTATTTTATATTGTATTTGCTACATAATCTTCTTAATTCAAAGCTATTGGATGCCATTTGTACCTGCTGCTTTAGCCTTATTACTTACAGGTACGTTCGTAGTAACTTCGACAAAAATTAAATCAACTAAATTGGGAGGTCAGAAATGAGTTCTATCAAATTATTTTTTCAACGCCTAACACTTAGTTTAATTATTATTTTGTTGTCCTTTAACTTGACAAATTACTCCAAATCTGTGCAAGCACAACTTGATGGACAGAGAAATATTACTGCCAAGACCGAACAGCTTATCTTTGTTCAACCAGAATTGACCAATCGAGGAGCGCCCGGTCGTCGTACAGGGGGTGGCAGGCGTGGGGATAACCAGGCAAATCAATGTCCGTCTTTGAATGAAAATGATATCCTTATAACTGCCTTAGTGCCTGCTGTTAAACAAACTTCAGATAGGCAACAAGCAATTAGTAATTCAGTGCCTCTGCTAGATTTAGTAGGAGGATTAACAGTTGATAGTCGTCCAACTTTTTGGTTTTATATTAACTATAATTCCCGCCTTAACGCGGAATTTGTGCTACAGGAAAAGCAGGGTAGAGAGCTTAAAGGTATTTACAAAAAACTTTTAGAACTACCTGGGAAGAAAAGCTTTCTTAGTATCACTATTCCATCAGATCCGCAAATCCAACCTTTAGAAATAGGCAAAGATTATCGGTGGATATTTTCTATTATTTGCAATCCGAATGAACCGTCAGAAAATATTTTCGTAAACGGTGGTGTGCAACGAGTGACAAGTCCTACCGTTAGCGATCGCTTGGATACAACTAACCCGCGAGCGCTAATTACCTTTTATGCTAAAAATGGTATCTGGCATGAGGCTATAACTCTTTTGGGAAATCTCTATTTCAAAAACCCATCAGATAAGCAACTGGCTGCTGATTGGGCCGATCTCTTGAGGTCTGTTGGTTTGGATGAAATTGCTAAAGAATCGGTTGTGGAGCGCTATTCTCCAAAAAACTAAACAACTATAACCAATTACCCACCAAAATGTAGGAAGCCCAGTGTGCTGGTGCTTCATATCCGTACTTGGGATTTGTCAGTAGTTCCTTTTGTGCAAGACGCAAAGCTTCTACTTTATTAGGCACTTTTGGATTTCTTAAATTGTTATAGAATAATTCCATTAACTGGGCGCTAGACTGATCGTTTAAAAACCACAGCGACGCGATCGTGCTACGCGCCCCAGAACGTACTGCTATTCCAGCGAGCCCTAAAACAGATCTCTCATCTTCCGTCGCTGTTTGACAAGCACTCAAAACAAGTAATTCTATCGGTTCGGATCTGTTTTGGCTTTGGATTCGGAATATATCGCTTAACTCTTTGATATTGATACTTGTATCAAAGGCACGAATAAATGTTTTTTCAGGTTGGGAACTAAATTGCCCATGAGTTGCCAAGTGAACTACCGAAAAAGGACGCGAGTTGAGTAGGTTTTTAAAGTCGTCTCTGATGAACTTTTCATCACGCAGTTCTTTTGTGGAAACTAAATTTTTTATTGTATTCAACTCGATTCCAGCATATTCAAGACGATCCAATCCCGGTAGTTTTTTAGTAATTCCCGCACTCAAAGCTTCTAAACGTTCTTGACGAATATTTCGGGGGTTTTGTAATTCCAATCCTAAATTCAATGCAACAGCATATTTTTCTATCAAATATTCTTTACCGTCATATATTGCTGCCATTGGTATTTGTCGTAATTTGCCATCTTGTACGAATACCAAAGTTTTTACTTGCTTTGAATCTAAAGGTGTTTTTGGATATTTTTCAGCTGGTTCAATCAACCATTCATATAATTTTTGAGATAAAGATAGATATTCTTGGCTTTCCGACGCAGGATTTTGTATTTTTTGCCTTAGTTGTTCTATGTTACTTTTTACTTCTATCTGGTTAACATTACTTTCGTAGTAGAGCAAGTCATCTTGCTTAGGTAATTTGACAATAACTGCCAATCGTGTTGGTAAAATAATCGGATAAAGGATCGCGGCATTGTTTTCGTCAGCAACTTTGTCCAACTTTACCGATTTCTGATTCTGTAAGCTACACCCTAGAAAGTTTTCCAATTCAGCTACTTGCAGATCGGCAACCAACTGACGTGCTTTATCGAGATTATCCTGAATAGGTTGATCTCCTGATGATGGCAATAGTAATTCAACTAACTGTCGATAGATTGGTTCGACGCTTTTACGAAATAAAAATTCAATATCTGCATTAGCTAATAAATCTTGGCGGATAAACTTTAGATCTCCGACTGCTGCTTCATAAGCTGCGATCGCACCTTTGATATCTCTTTGCTTCTCAAGTAAATATCCTAACTGCCATTCCCAAAGGTAAGTAATTTCCCTAGCCTTAATAGCTTGAGCGATAATTAAAGCTTGCTCGGTAATTTCTTTACTATGATTAATATCTTGATTTTCTAAATACAACCCACCTAAATAGCCCAAAGCATAAGATTCTGCTTGTTTGTCTTCCAGGCTTCTTGCCTCTTGAACAGCCATCGCTAAAAATTGGGCAATCTCTTTCCACGATAAAGTATTAACTTGATTTGTTTGTTTCAAACAAGTTAAAGTTTTGGCATAATTAATTTTAGCATAAATTGCTGTTCTACTAGCTGGTAATTCCTTGAGTTCTGCCTTTATTTCGGGTAAAGCTTCCTGAATATTTGCCAAATTAGCTGTAGATAACGATACACTTAAGTAATTTAGCTTGGCTTGAAGGCGTGTAGTAGGGGAAACAGACTTAGTAGTAGCATCCTGATAAAAGTTGGCAGCGCGAGTGTAAAATAGCGCTGCTTCTTGGCTACTTCTATACGGGCAGTTTAAAGGTGTAATATTTGGTTTAATGGCGCTATCTTGCTGGGATAATATTTTATTGCCCTTGGAGCGTTCCATGTTACCCAAGCTGAGGAGAGTAGCACTTATTTCTGGTGGCGATTGTAATAATTGTGCTACTTCTAAACTTTTCTTTAAAACAATCTCAGATTTATCTAGATCGCCAATCACTTGCAGAACATCACCAAGACTGCGTAATAAACTGGCTTTTTCTAAAGAGTTCGGTTGTTGTTCAATAATTTTCTTCACATCTTCTAAAGTTTTTTCGGCTCGATTATAAAGCCCTATTGATTGCAGAGCTTGAGCAGTGTTTATTTGACTGCGTATTTTACCAGCATTATCGCTAATTTTTTCATAAATATTAACAGTTTCTTTCCAGGAGGTCAAAGCTTGTTCTGCTTGTCCTGTTTCTAACTGCAAACGTCCTTGAATATCGAGAGTTTGAGCCAAAACTTTCAATCTATTTGTAGAATCACCTAACTTTCGCTCAGCTTCTAATAAATTTAAACTTTCTGTAACATATTTTTCGGCTTTTTTCCATTCTCCAAGCTGCTGGTAAGCTAAAGAAAGATTACTAAAGATGGTAGCTTGCATTAGCCTATCTTGTTCGGCTGAAGAGTTTGATATTGCACGTAACAAAACCGTTACTGCATCATTGAAACGTCCACTTTCATACAAAGCCCTTCCTTGTTCAACCAGTTCTGGGATATTGGAAAAGCGGTTTTGGGCTTGAGCATTAAGCAGAAAATGAGGAAAAGTAATGTGTATTCCTGCACTCGCAATTACCACCAAAATATATAGTAAAATTTTTCTATGCCACTTAGCGCTTCTCTGAAAAATTAAATTTTTCATCATAAATATCCTTTTTAATCTGTGTTCATTTGTAGTAAGTTCGGATTTTGTAGGAAGCGATGGCAGGTTGCAATACTTTCTCCTGAATTATAAGGTACGGCTGTCGCAGGGCGCTCTGTCAAAACTACCTCACCTTTAGCATTAATTTCCCACCCTTGCGCTTCGACTATTCGGGTATATTTAGGAATCGTGAAATTAGCTGAAATTGAGCGATTTTCTCCTCTCGGAGGCAAAGTAACCCAATTAACCAGCACGGTATTACTGCGAAGTGCTTCACTGGGATTAGCAGGTAATCCGCCACTTCCGGTGATAATAAAACTACCTTCATCCGCCGGACATCCCCGCGCAATTTGTCGAGGGGGTTCAGGATTTGGTAATTGCACTAATCCTTGAGCGGGGTCAACATCCGGCGTGTTAATTTCCACCACGCCATTAAATTCAGGGCCAAGTTCAGAAGTAGCTGTAATATCACTTGTTATTTCCGAACCTTTTTCCCGGTATTGAGTACCAAATATTCCTTGTGTATTCACTGTTACTCGACCGCCAAAGCCGCGTGCAGCATTAGCGGTTATATCGCTATTTTCTAAAGCTACTATAGTATCAGTATCGATCGTGATGTTGCCACCAATAGAAGAGTTTGTATTAGTGGTAATGCTGCTTCCTCGACGCAGTTGAATATTGTTTGAGGTTAATTTTATATTGCCGAAATCACCTGAAGCTGTATCGGCATTAATAATTCCATTGTCCATAAAGATATTATCAGACCTAACGGTTAAGTTACCAGCAGCAGCAGTTCCAGACCCTAAAAAGCTGCTTACAGTTGCCTTAGCACCATCGCGGATAATCAAGCTTCCAGCCGTAACAGTCAAACTTCCTGCATCACCAGATGAATATTCTCGCGTCCGAGCAAACAAACCACTAGCAAATTCTCCATTAGTTCCTATTAGTTGCACTGAATCTAAAGCATCTATTGTGACACTCCCTCCAGAGCCTGTGCTAAAAGTAGAAGCAGCTACTTGTGCGCCATCGGTGAGAGTTAGATTTCTTGTATAAATCTGCAAATTTCCCCCATTTCCACCTGCATCTTTTTCACTTGTAGCTAATAAAGCACTTGGATATTCACCATCGAATGATATTCCTGACAATTCTATCGAATCAGTAGGATTATTTCCTCCTCCAATTCCCCGCACTATTAAATTGCCAGCTTGTCCTTTACCAAAAGTGGTAGCTGATATTTGTCCTCCATCTTGTAAAATTAATCTTTTGGTTTCTATGGTTAAATTTCCCCCGTTTCCTGTAGCTTCATAATCAGTAACTTGAGCAAATATACCACTAGCTAAAGAATCATTATTTCCCCTAATTTCTACTGAATCTGAAGCACGAATTAGCAAATTTCCGGCATTTCCTGCGCCACCAGTAGAGGTTGATATTTCCGCTCCATCTAAAACTCGCAAGTTGCCAGTAAGAATTGTTAAATTTCCACTTATTCCAGTAGTTCCAGGCTCAGACTGAGAATTTAAGTTGCTATTGATGAGTTGTACAAATTCCGAGGCATTAATTGTTAGATTACCAGCTGCACCAGCACCAGAAGTAGTTGTCGATACTGCGGCTCCGCCTTTGATGTTGAGTTGTCTAGTTTCAATACTTAACTCGCCTCCATTTCCTGTTGCTTCTGGCTTGACTTGAGAAAACAAGCCACCTACAAAGTTAGTTTCCTTTTCCCCGAATATATCAGCTACATTAACTAATTCTGTAGCGCGTATGGTTAGGTTTCCTGCATTTCCCTCCCTAAAAGCAAAAGTACCTATTTGCCCTCCCTCAACTGTTAATTTTCCGGTTTCAATCGTGATATTACTGCCATTTCCTTGAGCAAAGTTTTGACTGAGAAAACTGCTGCGAAATAATTCACCTCCCTTAGTAGGAGTAGCGTCAAGCAAATCTATAGATTCAGAAGCTTTAATAGTAAGAGAACCTCCTTGCTCTGTTCCTTCTGTTATCGCAAACATTGTGGAACCATTTTGTAATGATAGTTTTTGTGATTGCACTTGGATTTCGCCGTTGTTTCCACTGGCATCTAATGATGAGGCATTTAATAGTTGAATTGTTCCATAATTATTTGTTACCTGTTGGTTGTTAATTGTCAGCTTTTGATTACTGCTATCAACAGACACCTGACCATTAACTACAGACCATAGTTCAATTCTTCCTCCAATGGCAGTGAGATTTCCTCCTTCTAAAATCACATTACCGCCTACCAGTGCCAAAGTGGTACCTGGCTGAACTTTGAGGCCATCAGGTCTAGCATCGCGGATGATTTCTTCTCTATTTCCTTCTTCTAAATTTATTTCTAAATTGTGACGTCGCCCCATTACAGTAATCTGTCCTGGTGTTCCTTGGAATTGCAAGCCAATGGGTACGTTGACAGTTAATAAAGGTGGTGCTTGAGGATTTGTAGCACTGAATTGAGTACCATCTTTAAAAACAAAGCTATTAGCTGTACTGGCTAAAAACGAACCGCCGATATCTAGTTTTGCATTAGGGCCAAAGATTATACCATTTGGATTGAGCAAAAATAGATTGGCAGTACCGTTAGCTTTGATTAAGCCATAAATGTTGGAAATGGAGCTACCCGTTACCCTCGTGAAAATGTTCTGAATATCCAATCCATTATTGAAAAACGCCGTACCACCAGTGGGAACATTAAACTGCTCGAAGCTGTGAAACAAATTGTTTCCCGTTTGAGTTCCTCCCTCAATGCGGCTGGTATTGCCGTCGGGTATAGCGATCGAATTATTCGGAAGTGTAGCATCGGGAATAATTTGCGCCCACGTAGGACACACAGAAGTCAGGCAGTAAAGAGCAATACTGCCACTAAGCCCAAATCGGTAAATACCCTGTTTCATTAAAAGCGATCGCTCCAAGACGGTCTTATTTTACTTTTTAAACGCACCGTGAGAAAGAATCGTTGTTATCACAACCGCTCGTTGACGAAAATATCGATACTGTTGTTGGTGTCTCCTGGCACTAAGTTGGTTGCCAAAGAATAGAACGCCGCATAGCGTCCATCTGCACTAAGGGATACGCTATCGCTGGCATTGTTTGCTTGAGTACCGTCAGAGGCAACACTTATCCGTCTGGTTTGACCTGTAATTAGATCCTTTACGAAAATATCAGCAACTCCGTTGGTATCTCCATCTACTAGATTAGCGGCGTTAGATCTGAAGGCTACATAACGTCCATTGCTACTGATGACAGGATAAGAACTATAGTCGTTTCCTTGAGTGCCGTTAGAAGCAACGCTTGCTCGCATTGTTTGTCCCGATACTAGGTCATGTATAAAGATGTCATTCTTAAAGAGATTGGTGTCTCCACCTGAAACTAAGTTCGTGGCGCTGGAGGTAAAAGCTACATAGCGTCCATCAGCGCTAATTGAGGGTTGAGCGCTATTGCTATTACTCTGAGCACCGCTTGATGAAGCAACGCTTACTCTGGTTGTTTTTTGTGTTTCTTGGTCGTACACAAAGACATCACTGTACCCATTAGTATCTCCAGGTACGAGGTTATCAGCGCTAGAAGTAAACGCAATATAACGTCCATCGGCACTCATTGAAGAACTACTATTGTTTAGAGAACCGTCTATAGTGCTTAGCTGCTTAGTTTGTCCTGTTTGGCGATCATATACGAAGAGGTAAGTCACACTCGATATGTTAGTCTCTCCATTTTCTATCCAAGTAACCAATACAGAAGAATTGTATGTTACATAACGTCCATCAGCACTAATTGATGGAGTGTGGCTGCCGTTTTCCCTCTGAGTACCATCAACATTTAAGTTTACCCTTGTGGTCTGACCTGTTTGCCGATCGTGTACGAAAATGTCCTGCGCTCCATTTGTGTCTCCAACGACTAGGTTAGAAGCAGAAGAGCCGAAAATTACATAACGTCCATCAGCACTAATTGTAGGTCTGTAGTCACTATCGCCGTTTGCCTGAGTACCATTAGTGGCGACGCTTATTCGTGTAGTTTGTCCTGTCTGGCGATCGCGCACGAAGATGTCCCTTGCTCCGTTTGTATCTCCTGCTACTAAGTTGGAAGCTTCAGAGGAGAAAGTTATGTAGCGACCATCAGCACTTATTAAAGATCCATAGTTGTTATTATTTGCTTGAGCGCTGTCAGAGGCAATGCTTACTCGATCGGTTTTACCAGGGCTTATTACCTTTAAGCCTATATTCTTAGAAAACTCTGAGGTATTGTTGTTTGAGTCAGTTGCAGTCGCGCTAATGAATTGACTAATTGGAACTGAGGTTGGCAACTCAACTGTAAAGCTGGCATTACCACTGCTGTCTGTAGTCACATTCTGGAAACCAAGAAACTTCTCGCCTTCCCCATAGCCCAGAGGAGTTAAAAGGGTTCTAAACATAAATACAGGACTTGGATTACTGTTAGAGAAAAATTCTAGCCTGAAAGTAGTTTCTGGTGTGCTGTTAAGCATTCCTTCAATAGTAGTACTATTGTCGTTGCTAAAGGCAGATATAAGCACTGGGTAGTTCTGGTAATTGTTAGGCCCAATATCAGTATCTCCTATATCATTTGCCCTGTCAGGGTATTCCTCTTCCAGTGAAATTCCTTTACTACCGCTGGAAAATATGCTATTTGAAAGAATTGCATTATTAATAGAACGAAGATCAGCGTTTGATAAATCGATGCCTATATTGTTAAAAGCAATAGTATTACCCTCTCCCCGTGCAGTTCCTCCAATAATATTGTTAGCAGAATCATCCCTAATCCAAATTCCCCTACCATTCCCTAACGCATCGGTATTGGTGATGTTTATGTCTGTACCAATATAGTTACCTTGTATTATATTACTCGTAGTACCCGCCATCGTAATACCAAAACCATTACCTGATATAATATTTCTTGCTTTTGTGGTAGCTCCTCCAATGAGGTTGCTAGATCCACTCAAAATACTTACACCAGAGGAATTCCCTAATGGCTGGGTACCAGTCACGTCGGTGCCAATAAAGTTTCCTTCAATGATGTTGTTACCCTTTGTTTGCAATACAATTCCAGAAGAATTAAATCGATTAATTATCAGACCCCGCACAATGCTGTTCCCAGCAGTAATGGATATACCAGCTACACTAATTAAGTTTGTGCCTGCACTACTACCATCCAATTCAATAATTGGCTTATCAGCAAACCCACGCTGAGTAGTACCATCAATAACAACTGGATCAGTAATTGTTGGCAATGCTGATGTAGGTCGAATTGTGAAAGCACCCGTAACAGGATTGTAACCAGTATCTGTAGTTGGAATATTGAACCGGATTGTATCTTTACCCAAATTCGCATTTGCAAATTCAATAGCAGCACGCAAACTTCCCGGCCCACTATCATTAGTATTAGTCACAACATTTGGCACTGGCACTGAGTCATTATCTGTAATTACTACAGTCCCACTATTAACTGTTCCCGCATTGTAAGCTGCATCAGCATTTAAACTCAATATTACTGTTTCATCGCCTTCATATACAGCATCATCTTTTCCTGCCGTAATTATAGGAATTGGTACAGAACTTGCTCCAGCAGGAATAACTACGCTGCTACTAATATTGTTGTAATCCGTACCATTAGTAGCAGTGCCAGCTACAGTATAATTGACTGTTAATGGATTTTTAGTATTCCCAGTCCGAGTAACTATAAACTGACCCGGATCGCCACCTTCTGTCGCACTAGCATCTGTCGCCATCATCGTTACTATCGGTTTAGTCCCATAAATATTCAACTTCCAACTATTCCAATCTCCTTGAACTTGGTTGCCTTTACCATCAAATACTTGCAACTTCCATTCGCCCTTAGAAGATTCACCCCAGTGACGGACTGAGGTAAAAGTCCACCAATTCGATTTTGGCTTAATACCTTGATAAATACTATTGGAATTACTAGCGGGTGTTGGTGTAGGTTCAGTTAAAACTGACTCTGTTTTACCATCTGGAGAAGTGAGGACTACCTTTAAATCACCCCAGTCTTGATGGATAGCATTAAGTTGTACCTCCACCTTTTCGACAGTAATATCCTCGTCAATCTCAGTTGTCGAAAACGTTCCTGATTGCCAATCGCCATCAGGTATATCACTATCAGCAACATTTTCTAAGTCAGATGAAATTACCGTTTCCTCTGCTAGGGGTTTCCAGTTGGGCGAACTAACGTATTCAACGGCAGCTTTAGCATCAATTGCGCCAAAACCATATTTATGGTTGATGTGATATCCCGCGCCATTAGTTTTCCAATCTAACTCATTTGGATCGTTTTGCTTCGCAGTCTTCACCAAAGCATCTTGTACATCCCGCCAAGTCAAATTGGGGTTAGCTTCCAACATCAGAGCAATAACACCAGAAACCAAAGGTGCAGCAGCAGAAGTACCGCCAAAAATGCTGGTGTAATCGTTAGCAGAATAGCCCTTTTCTCCTACTAAATCTGTGGTTGTAATACCTGCACCACTGCCGCTAGAATAGGCTGAAACTAACAGCGATGCACCAGGTTCGCTGTAACTGTATCGGTTTTGTTCGCCCTTATAATCAATCGCTCCTACCGCGATCGCATACCGGGAATTAGCCAACGGATTATAATTTACATTACCACCAGATTGCCGATCGTTCCCACCTGCAAACACATAAATACTACCAAATCCGTTACGCCCTTGTTTTACGCTTTCCTCCATCATACTCAAGTTCAGCGGGCCAGCAAACGGTTTGACTAGCTTCCAACTGTTATTGTAAATATCGATATCCTGATTTTTGTAGGACAAAGCATCAGCAATCTGTTTATCCGTTATTTCATCGGCAATCAGCCGCAGTCCAGCTAAAGAAGCTAACGGTGCTACACCACTTACACCAATCCCATTATCTCCACTAGCTGCTGCAATTCCCGCTACAGCAGTACCATGAGGATTATATGTTTGTAACTCTAACCCCCAATTATTAACGTAGCCTTCATTGCCTTTATAATAATCGTGGATATTTAAATTCCATGTACCCCCTACCCATTTGTTATTAAAATCTGCTAAAGTTCCCGTTGGTTTAAATCGCTCGTTAAATGATGGTAAGCCTTCAGTAATTGGCTTGACTGAGCTATCGTCAAATATAGTATCGTAAAAATTACCTCCTACCTTGTTTAGAAGCTTAAATAACTCAACTGGGTAATTTTTAAAATCATCTTCTCCTCCTCTTCCTCTAGGATTAGTAGTGGAGCGATCGCCAATCATCGGATTGAATTTTAATTCCTCCGGTCTAAACAAAAATCCATCCAACTCTTTAATCGACGGATGCGTAACATCTAAAAGTACATTTACATCGGTTAAGACTCCAGTCAAAGGTACATCTAAAGGTATGGGGTTGGTCTTCATGTAATCATTTATAATCTTTTGCCAATTTGTAAATTTCTCCCGAAGAATAGCACTATAGGTTGGATCTGGGTTTGTATCGTAGGAGTAATCCCAATTTACCCTCTGCCAAGAAACTATATTGCCAAATATGTCTACTATTGGCTTATACAGCGGTCGATCGAGATATGGATAGAGAATGTCGTCTAAGCCAATTGTTTGATTAAAATCTCGACTGAGATCGGCGCGATACCTATCTTTTAAATCTGGATGAGTATATTCCAAGGCATCATCAACAACCCCAATAACTACATTCCTTCCCCGTACCGTTTCTGATGGTTTACCTGGAACTGAAACATCCCAAGCTGCCGTAATATTTCCATCAGCGCTTGGATTTACACCTGTTCGCAAATACCACTGGTAGCTATTGAGAGTATTGACGTTGTTTGGATCGGTTGGAACAAAATTAGGAGGATTTTTTACCAAAGGTTCATTTTTTGGTTCGGATAGCAATTCTGGTTGCAGAGGGGCAAGTGGATAGAATAATTCTACCCCCGGAAGCGAATTCAATCGCCGAACTACTTCTTCTGGGGTAATATTATCGGGAAAATCCCAGATGTAAGTATTAGGAATATACCCTGTATTACCTTGGTCGTAAGCTCCTATTTGTTGCGCTAAACTTGGTGAATATTTATCCGGCGTAGTCCAAACAACCCATTCCCGTGTTTTCGCCAGTGCTTCTGGGGTATAATTTTCCAAGTTGGTTGAATCTGCGATTGCCAACCTTACCGAATCTGATAGCCCACTCCCCCCAGGATCTGTAATCACCGAGAAATATTCAACATCTGGCGTACTGTAATTTCCCGCTTTGTCTTGCGCGATCGCCCACAACTGATAGCGCCCCGGTGCTAAGTTTTTCGATTTCAAATCTACACTGAAATCAAACCTAGCTCTGTCCGAGCGATCCGCTCTTAAACTTTGTTTAACATCTCCAACGCCAAAACCTTTCCCATCCAGTGTTCCCAACCAAAAATATACATTAGCTATATCGCTAGCACCATCAGGATCGGAAACCTTCCCACCCCTGAAGCTAATCTTTTCATTTGTTGTATAAAGAGGTAAAATGCTGAAGTTCAAAGATTCAGGTGGTTTATTGGGTGGAAGATCGATCGTAAAGTGAGTAGTTTCGGTATCAGTTGCGCCGGACTTATCGTATGCGATCGCTTTAATCTGGTAATTTCCCACCTCTAACTTATTGAATGAAATATTAAAAGTTCCCCAATTGTCTCCAATTATACCGTTATCGACTATTCCGACAGTATAATTGCCCAATTTTACGTTATCTTTGTACAACTCTAAACTGATTTTGTCCAGATCGCTCTCGCCATTTTCATCGTATACCTTGGCATTCGGAAAGGTAATTGTTTGCTCGCTCGTGTAAGATGGCAATAAGTTCAATTGCAATCGTTCTGGCGGTGAGTTAATTATTGATACCGGAGGTTGGCCGACGACGGAAAATATTTGGCTCGCTTGAGCGTCAAGGCCAGAGCGATCGTATGCGATCGCCTTTAACTGATAATTTCCTTCTAGTAAATTACTCCAGGAATAATTAAAAGTTCCCCAACCGTCTGCACCATTATTATCATCCACGATATTGACAGTCTGCAGATCGAAACTAATGTTATTTTTGAATAACTCCAAAGTCACCTTTTGCAGGTCATTTTCTCCATTGTTATCGAAAACTTTAGCATCGTTAATGCTGACTGGTTGACCGATCGTGTAAGATGGTAGTAAGTTAAATTGCAGAGATTCAGGTGGTGTGTTAATTACAGGTGGTAGCACATCTGGTTTTTGGAGAACGCTAAAACTTTGAATCACCTCATTACTAACAGCATTTGTTTTATCGTAAGCAACTGCTTTTAACTGATAATTACCAACCTCTTTAGGCAAATCGTAGTTAAATGCACCCCAGTTTTGTTGCAAATCACTAAAATTAGCGATGGGATTACTTGCTGACCATTCACCATTATCCTTTTTCAGCCAAAACTGCACTTTACTTAAGTCGCTAAAACCATCGGCGTCATATACTTTAGCATCCGTAATGCTAATCTGTTCGCCAGCGTTATAGAGATTCCTGTCAATCCTGAATTGCAGTTGTTCTGGTGGTGAATTTACCCGAATATCTTTAATAAATTCGTTGCTGTGATGGCTTTCTTGTGGGTGATTGTAGCCATATTTATCGTAAGCGATCGCCTTGACTTGATAATTACCAGGTGTGGTAGGCGTCCAAAAATAGTTGAATGTCGCCCAGTCCTCATTCACCGTGAATTGAGCGATCGTATCATGTTTGATTTCAGTACCATCTTTTAACCAGTACAACTCTACTTTATCCAAATCTCCATTTTCATCAAAAACCTTAGCATCAATCAAATTAACACTCTCTCCGGGTTGATAAACCGAATTCGTATTAAACTGCAAAAATTGCGGAGGAGTATTGATATAATCCTTTAAATCTTCTGCTGTTTTTGTATTGCGCCAATCTTTATCGGGAGCAATTACATCATCCAACTTAACCGCTTTTCCACTCGCACCAGTTACCCGAAAAACTAAATCGTTGTAATCCTTATCTGACCCAGCATCAACCCGCTTATCCTCCATCACAAAAGTTTTCCCATCGCCCGTAACATCAGCAATTTGACCGACGTGAAACGCTTCATTCGGATTAGCAGTTACCAAGGAGAATAGAGGACGCTTTGCTCCGCCGATATTGGGACGATCGAATACTTCTTGCACAGTACCGTTAGGAACCAGCATCAAACCAAATTTCTCACCAGGTTTCATGGTGAATGTTTTGATATTTTTATATTCGCCACTGTTTTGGTTATCACCCCAAGGAAAAGTGGGACTAAATTTAGCACCTTCTGTAGCATCTTGTATTGCAATGTAACCTTCTGGGGAGTTACTGAGCGATCGTCTAGCAACTTCCTTAATAAATAAGTCGGAACCTGGAGCAAAAGCCTCCATTCCCGTCAAACTGAAAATAGCCAACTCGCCTTGGTATCCGCCACCGTCAATTAAGTAATCAACTCCGACTTGTCCCGTTTGCCCAACGGTGAAAAATCCCGATTCTATATTCAACTTAGTCAGGGGGTCAATGTTGAGAGTATAGTTGGTATCGCCACTGGTTTGGGAAAGCTCAAGAGAATATCCCCCAGATGGCAAATTATCAAGGTTAATTGCGCCTACACTAGCAGGGCTAATTGAACCACTGTGCAGATTTGTTCCCTGACTATCGTTGAGTTGCCAGTCCACTGCTGCACTGATGCCGGTGAGTGATAACTTTAAACTTTGAGTATCGCCGAGCGTAAAGTTATACCTGTCCGATGGATAGGCAACGCTAAGAGCATCTGTTGCGTTGTAAGAAGTATTCAGTAAACCAAGATCGAAGGCGGACATTTGTTAGCTCCCCAAGGTCGATACACATACTCGATCTGTTCAGTCAGCTGAAAAAAGACCACCAAGAGGAGTCTTATCAGCTGTGTTGCTGCGATCAGGGCATCCACACAATCTTATTGGGGCATCCTCAGCATATTTATGCGTTATGGCGCTAAGAATTATGCTTAAAGTTTGCCAGCTAGGAAAAAACTAACTTATCCAAGTTCTGTTTTTGAATAACCAACTTAAAGATGCCTTGAACCCTGACGGTAAAACTCCACTCTAAACTCGCTTTTGTCCTTCTACAGCTAGATGTAAACGCCAATCAGGTAAAACTTACCCTCTAGCTCGAACAAATACACCAGTGAATATACTTAGCTAGCTTTAAACTTTAAATAATCTTTAAAAAACGCCCTATTATATAAATTTTTGATGAAGTTACCAGTCCTCGCCAATTTTAATAGACCAATTATATAATGTCTGGATGCGATGGCGGGGTAAATTGTATTTTTGGATACAATTTACCCGGCTCCAGCAGTCACGGCAGACCCTTACTGCTCTGGCGATCGTTCTCACTTCTCGGTTTACTGAATTTTTTCTAGTGCGGCAGCTACCTACAGGTTAGCAATCGCTTTATACCACCCGTTTTGCAGCGATCGCCTGCTTCTCTAACGCGCCTGGAGAGGAGGGCATGGGCACGTAGTTAAAACTTGCCCAAATCAATTTACATTGAAAAGCTTGGCACTTTTACTTTATATTTTATAAGTATAAATATTCAATATTTGTTGTAATAATTTCCAACGTGAAGATACGTTTTGCCCAACGTCTTTGCGAAATTTAGTTTCTAAGGATACTGAGCTATAAAGATATCTGTAAACTTTTTTAATTGTTCTTGAGATGGAATAACCGACTCCTGAAAAACAAGATTCCATTCCACCAGTATTGACCCTAAAATCGTGAGTAAAGTTTTCATCTTCATCAACCAGAATATGAGTCCCGCCTCTAGCAACAACTCCTACTCCCCAAAGCTCTGGCCGAAATATTATTTTAGGTTTGATTCCAGAGGCCACACTAAACAATAATCGATCCACGTTTTTGAGTAAAAGAATTTCACTTGAGAGTTCTGGATCGCCAAAACGTGCAGTAAATTCTAGAAAAACAGGTTTATGCCGTTGGGAATCCACCATAAAGTTAACATCAAGAGGCCCACAGTAACCTAAAGATTCCAAAACTTGTGGTAGCGCTTCTAGAAAGCATAAGCTGTGTCTAAGGTCAAAAGCATTTCGTGCTACAGTTCCCATCCCTGGAGTATTTGGTCCTCGATCGCCATCAAAAGCCCGTTTAAATTCAAAATTTACATTGAGAAGCACTATATTTCTGCCTTGGCACATCAAGGAAAGAGCTACTTCCTGTCCTTCTATATACTCTTGAACAATAACATCACCCTCTGACAAAGCTTGGAAAGCTGCTAAAAGCTCAGTAGCGTTATTAGCAAATAACGTACCGCGCCCTCCAGCCAATCCATCAGCTTTGATTACCAAACGACGATTAGGTAACGTCTGTTGTTGAAGTAACCATTGCTGCCGATCGCGATCGCGCACGATTTCAGTTGATGGTACAGACAAACCACTAGCACGAGCAATTGAGATACCATAAGCCTTTGATGTCTCCAGCTGGGACGCTTTTTGATTAACCCCAAAAACCAGGTAATTACCTTTTGATTGATAAATGAGCGCATCAACTAAACCCACATCAGAAGATTCTACGTGAAGGCAGACTACCAAATCGGGTTTTAGCTGATTAACTAAATTTAGAATTTCGCTAACGCGACGAATCTGTTGCCAAGCTGGTTCTTCCTTATATCTGATTGGGAGTGGTATTGACAATAACCCTTTAAGTTTCGTCTCTAAAAATCCAGGAACTGCTAAAACTTCATGTCCTTCAGCCAAAAGAACTCTAGCAAGAGCTATTGTTCTGAGATCGTTTCCCACAATAACAATTCTCATTGTTTTAACTCCGTCAAAAATTCCAATAACATAAGCTTTAGAGTGTTCTGCATCGGCAATTGCTTCTCAAAACTTATATTAGAGAGTGGTAGACCCATATCCAAAAGGTTTCTGAGGTGAGAAGGTATCGGTATTTGCAGCAATTTGAATGCTGTTTCTGTACATCCGCATTTAATATCCGCAATCAATTCCTGCAAAGTCTGCTCTAGATTGTAAAAACCTTCTCTAATAGATGCTTGTGTCAAGTACGGCTGACTGTTAGTTCCAGCCATCACCACAGATAAAGCAACTAAGGCTCCAGCAAGACAATCCGAATCTTTGGCAAGGGGTTTCCAGATAATTCCAGGTGTGAAAGGCTCTAGTTGCCAGCACCGATGAAGATTTAAAAGGTGATAAACAAAAGATGAAACAAGGGCATAACTTGTGACTGTATGAGCGTGTGCTATGTCAGCAGCAATATCTGCTAATGCACTACAAATAATCCGAAATACTGCCTCTTGTGAGATAGGAACAGACGCAAAAGCTGATAGCTCAAAATTAGGATGATTTGGAAAAATAGGCCATAATCCATCTGTATGACCTATTTCATGAGCAAGAATTGATTCCAGGATGGCACGGTTTTTTCGGGATTCGCTATCAGCAAGTTCTTGTATACGATCTTTCATCAATGGAACTGCAACTGGAGTGAGCCAATCTATAGCAATATCCCATCTTGCACGCCAAGTAGTTAAAAATTCAAGACTAAGACAAACAGACTGTGGAAGATTGTCTCCTCTGGGAGCTGCGCTATCGAGAAATAAAACTAGATGACGGCCTGTTGCATACGGCCCGATTCCGGCTTCTAATTCTACTGGTAAATGAAGTGGAAGTAAAGGAACGTTCTCAGGCCATTGTTGCTTGACTTCTTCATATTCCTGATAACAAGGGCGAAATACTAGGATGTTAAGATGAGTTGTTTTCCACGAAATCAGAGGTGCAACAATAGCGAGACGCTCTACACGATTGCCCAAGGCAGCTACTAAGCTGTAGCGTGCCATATTATAGTCAGCAATATTACCAGTCACTACCGCATTAGCCCAAGTTGCCAGTACATCCTTTCCGCACTGGCAAAGACCCGCCGCCCTACCTAACTTAGTTAGGGCGTGTTCCATTTTCGATGAGTTCAACATAAGCTTTGTCCACAGATAAGGCAATAACAGGTTGAGGAAAAGTTTTGAGAATTTTTACCTCGTAGATTCCCCCAGGATAGATAATAGATGAAGAATTAATCGAACGAATATTTGTTTCTACAGCTACTGCCATTGCACCAGTGCCACAGGCATCTGTTTCAGCTTCAACACCTCTTTCATAAGTCCGTGCTAATATTTTTCCATTGCAGATGCTGAAAATCGTTAGATTTACTTCTAACTGATATGTAACAGTAGCACCTAATTTAGGAAGATTTACAGATGCTACATTATCAACTTGCACAACTAAGTGAGGTGAACCAGTGTTATGAATAACAGAAGGAGGTAAAGACTCAACTAAAATAGGTTGATAGCCAATTGAAACAGGAGTTGTAATAGTGTATCTATCTTTTTCATCAGATAGTTCAAGGGGAGGAATATCAAAGGGGTAAATTTTCAGTGGATTTACAGAACTATTACTTAGTAAAGCAGTAGCAGCAAACAAGGCATTTCCACAAACTAACTCAAACGAACCGTCTGGATTAAAAAAACAAAATCGCGTATAGTTCTTTCTCGGAGATAAACAGGCTACACCGTCAGCTATGCGCTGCCCATGAAACCAACAAAGGTTAGATAGGTGGCTGGCTCTACGTAAATCTCGATCGGTCATTTCTACTTGATACATGACAATCCGGTTGCCACAAATGCTATAAATTTCTGAACACTGAAGCTTATCCACATAATCATTATTTAGAATCATGTTTTTGATTTCTCCGAAGAATGAAAAGTAATAAGTGGACAAGGATAGAAATTATGTAGCAAAGATCGCAAATGGCTATCAAAATACCAGTAGAAAAAGGATACTTATGAGACCAAGCCATCCAGTATCGGTATGCTATTCCAGCAACAAAATTCATAAAAACTGGTTGTTCTAAATAAACCATCCGACTAGCTTCGCTGAAGCCATAGCGCCAGTAAGAGTGGAGATGTTTACTAAAAGACAAAGCGGCATGAATAAGAGTGCGATCGGAATCAGTAACTATCTTCAGATCTTTACTAATCTCAAACTGACGTAAACGGTAGTCTAGTTCTCCATCAGGAGTAAATGGCGCAAAAGGTGTAAAAAGATAACCACCTATTAAAGGGAGAATACGATTCAGATTCAGTAACAGTCCAGGTTCATAGATGAAACCAAAGTAAGTATATTGAAAATCTCGTGCTAATCGAGTTGCATACGAGGAGAGATCGGTAGCTTCAAATTCGATATTGGGTCTAACAATATCTGCTGATTGAGCAAGAGTGTACATCCGTTTAATTGCTCCTGGCAAGAAAATACAATCGCAATCTATCAAGAGCACTTTAGAATAATAACAATGTTTAATTCCAGCCAAAGTAGTAGCTGCTGGATTTCCTTTGGGGCTCAAAGCATAGGTTATTCCTCGGGATTCTAGTTCTTTTTGAAGTTCTAGATTAGGTGTCATTGTTACAACCACCTGACATGATACATCGATACTATCGATACATTTGATTAAACGTATATCGTCAGAACAGCGCACTAAAATTGAGAGTTCCATAAAATTAAAATGCCAGCAGAAACTTTTGGTTACTTTTATCAAAAGCTATGTATTATAAGCTTTGATAGTAAACTATTTATATTGCTGTATATAAACTATCAATAACCTCAATAAACTGAGCTTGCTCCCACCCTAAGTAAAGATTGGCAGCAATTGCACATCCCCCTGCTCCTACACCTTCTTTTGCATATCCTTGTTCATAGGCACGGAGTTGGTGATGACAGGAATTAGCTAAACTCAGTTGCGTAGCTAATAGAGGAACTGCACCTACTTCCTCTGCCAGCCCTACCGTGTCACCTGTGGCATCTTCTACAACCCAGCGAGTAGTTCCAACCACAACTTGCTCTGGTTGCCAAATAAGGGTAAGTTCTCTTGCTATCGTCCTGATTAAGGCATAAACTGCTAGCATTTGCGTACCGCCCGCTAGTAGTACCCCTCCTACGCGGCTAGCTGCGATCGCCATTCCAGCTACCACAACTTGCATTGGATCTCCTAATGCAGCAAGAAGGGAGAGAACCGGACGTGAAGTTGTGGTAAGCAAGGAATTTTGCCAACAAGTTTGCTCCTCGAATTTATTTAGCCCAGATTGTACCAGTACCCACTTTTGATCATGGTTACAAGTTGGATGACTGCTATTTACTTTGCCAAGAGCAGAAAAACCTAAACCTGTTAGAATTGCGAGAGCTGTGGTAGTTCCCCCAACTACGCACTCGCCAACTATTAAATATTTGCCTCGTTTAGCGAGTCGTTCACCCCAAATTAAGCCTTGTTCTAGGAGATGTCTCACCGTAGTCATTTCTAATGCACAGCCTTGACTCACACACTTAGCTGGTTTTCCCCCCAAATCGATTAAAGGGATTCGTGGAACGAGAGGCAAACCTGCATTAAATAAATAAGTTGGAATTTTCTGCCTTTCCAAAATAGCGCTGGAAATCAATGCGGGGGAAGAAGTAGGTTTGAAAAATGGTAAAGGACACTGGTACTGAGATAGGCTATTATAGAGAAATTCAGCATCTCTGATAGCAGTATAAAATCGATCTTCTGGTGTCACACCTGCTGTAGAAATTCCTGGAACTAACCCTGTTGCAGTAAATCCAAAAACGCACGCAAACACAGGTTGAACTCCTCGATAACGTTCGAGCCACCGTTTTGCCTGAAATAATTGAGTGTGAATTTTTATCATGGTTTTGTTACTTCAAAAATTGAATCAACCAAGAAACTAGCTTTTAAAGGCTATACTGCTCTTGTTCAAACGAAAATATCTGTCAATTTAGGGCTCATCGATTAATCCGATAAAAGAAACAATCATGTAGAATCTAGGAGTTGTATTAACTTACTCCTTCGATTCAAAAGTTCATCTCCAAGTTTGACAATCAATCGGTTGGGCCTAGCTTGAGGTCTAGCTGTTAACACATAGGCTAAAGCTTGTTCCTCTCCACCAGAACCGAGTAAGTAAGCCCATACTATTAAAGCAATGGCTGTGGAGCGGCTTATTCCTGCGTGACAATGAATCAACATCGCACCATTCCAATTAGCAATTGAATTTATGAAATCAATAACTTTAGCTATGTTCTCATATGTAGGTAAAACAGAGTTGAGATCATTGTTCGATTTTTCTAGATCATGAAACTCGAGACGTAGGCGGAGAGGTACTTGGCAAAAACCAGATGGTGCACTATCGCCGGGATCTCCAATAGAAATTAAGTATTTGATTAATCCTTGTTGATTTGTGTTAAATAGGTACTCGTTAGCCTCTATATGGGAAGCGATCAATATTTCAGTTAATGGATTTAGCTGAGACAAAAGTTGAGTTTTCATATTTTTATCTTGATTGTGTTTTATTGATTAAAATCCTATGTTTATAGGACGCTAATTTCATCCTTGTCATCACTTGCCTTCTTGTTGGGTAAATATACCATTCGTGCAGTCAGGTTAATCCGACGAGTAAAGAGTGTTCTAGATACAAATGGATGAAGTGTACCAAAGGCATGATAAGCTAGCCTATGTTCGTCAGCCAAAATAATTAAAGTGCCATCCTTTACCAAAAATTTTTGTACAGATGGGTCAGTAGGTGGGTAGTCGCGACCAGGATGAGACAAACCTGCGACGTAAAAGTCTCCTCCTAATTCAAAACTTAAGGATACTATTGGTGCTTCCTTATTTTCTTCGGTTATATCCTGATGGAAGCTCATAATCGGGTAAGTATCACATGATTTATAAACATTAATCAAAACACTTTGCACCTCAAAGCTTGGATATAGTTTGGCTCCCTCAGTGTGCATAATGCGCTTAATTACTGGCGGTACTGGTTGCCATTTTGCTCCTGTAATTGGGTGAGTTTGCTGGTAACGTTGTCCATTTTGGTCTGATATCCAACCATAGTCCCCACAATTAGTCATTTCAAACTTGAACCTCGCACCACTAGGATAGGTACCTCTATAGAGAGGAGACTTGACTAACAATGGATCTATCTCGTTTTCTACTAGCCATTGTGTCTGGTTAATATCTAAGTAATCGTACTCGTAAATCAATGTCATAAAATTTGGCTGACAAGTTGGATTGCTAAAGTTTCTATTGGCAGATTTGCATTTAACCTCTTCCATGAAGTTGGACGAGTAAGAAGATGCAGTCTCTTTATTTCTTCATCATTTAAACGCTCAGATATAACTTCTCGATTTCGATTGCGCTCTAAACATATTTCTAGGGAAGCCTCCAACATGAATATTTTTGCGTCAGGATAGCGGATGAGGAGGCGTTCGACTGTTCTAGATTCATAAAAAAGTCCCTCAATTATAACCACTTCTGCAAATGTCATTGCCCTATTGACTATGCTTTCAACAAGCTTTAGCCACATTGGATGAGGACTACAATCGGAGTTATCACCTAATATCATCCATCTCACATCATCCACTTCAATATGAACAACAATACACTCAAGCCGCTCTTGAATAGTCTCACAGGTTCGACGTGCAATAGTTGTTTTACCGACTCCGGGGGCACCAGCAATAATAGCAATTTTCGTGTTAGACATAAACTTTAAATATTGTTGGTTTACACTAAATCAAATCGCAAAATACCACTATTTAATGATGATTCTTTTCCTTCAATACATATCCACTTTCTTCCTAAAGATTCAGCAACCTTTCCTGTTGTACAACTTCCTGCAAATGGGTCTAAAACAGTATCATTAGGCTTAGTTAATAAGCGTATGAAAAAATCAGGAAATGTTGACGGAAAACGGTTTGATTGGGGTTCTAAGCCAGCTTTGTAGCATCGGCTGAGGTAAGCAGCATCTTCTGCTACATCATCAAACAGTAACAAATTAGATAATTTCCCTGTTAGTGAATTTCTGTACTGTGAAATATGGGAGGTATTTACTTGAGGATGTGTTGTTCTAGAAAGCCACCAAATGATGCTAATTGAATCATTAAATCGTATATATTCTCTTTCTGTCCAATCATTAGGAGTTGTTAGTAGATTTGGATTGTACCAGTAAAATTCTTGGATAAGATGCCAGCTTTCTTGGGAGCATAATTTAGAAATTAGTTGATAGTTATGAACTGAACGTTCAGGTATATCACGAAACCAAGTACTGCCCAACTCAAGAACAAGACTGCCAGTTGGCAGCAATATTCGCTCAAACTCTTCAGCATATTTCAACATCCATGTAACATATCGAGAGCCATAAATTTCCTTAGAGTATAAAGCAAATGGAGGGGATGAAATAATTAAATTTTTTGAATTACTGGGGACAATTTTAAGTAATTCTAATGACTCTCCCAAATAGGCAGAGCCTAAAGCAGTATTAAAGCTAGGTGTGAGTTGAGAAAGCATTTTCTATGAATCAATAAATGTACATAAATGCAACAAGCTTGTTCCCCCTAAAAAGGTTTTTGTATACCATTTTCGTTTAGCAAAATAGGTAATTTAGAAACAGCATCTAAGTTAGCCCACACTTTATGAAATGCTTCTACATAAAGCTCCATTAAATTTGCTGTGTTAGGAGGGAAGTGAGCCGTAGTGAATATGCTATCTCTGGACGTAGCCAGACTGACTGGATAATTTCCTGGATGATAACTAATATTCTTTCGAGCTTGTGGCAGACACCAAGGATAGCCATCGCCATCAGCGTTAAGGGACTGAAAAATTGAGTAAGCTGGTAATGGCTTGCGCTCCCAAATCCACCAATTTGCGCCTTCAGCCGCAAGAGCAAAAACAATGCGCTCTCGCAGTTCTTCAGATGACAGTTTTAATCCTAATATTTTGGCATTAACCCTAACTCGAATCATTTGGAAGATATGATTTCTGTCTTCTACCTGTAAAGGGGGTACAGAAACACCTGGCAAGTCCTTTATGCCATTAATGAGATGCTGGGCATTAGAAATCCTGATTTCTTGTTCTGAGTCTAGTGATTCCAAACGTGCTAAAGCGAAAGCAGCCATTAATTCATTAGTGCGATAGTTGTAGCCAAGGCTATCTGCGTCTCTCACAATTTGCTTGCCTTCATGCCACTCTGTTCCAAACACCCTCATCTTGGCAGCACGATTAAAAATGGCATCACTATTAGTTGTTAAAAGTCCTCCTTCAGGTCCGGCAAGCACTTTGGTAGCGTTCAAAGAAAACGCGCCAACATCAGATAAGCTACCAACGGCTTTTCCCTGATAGATTGCTCCATGAGCTTGAGCACAGTCTTCAATCAGATAAAGTTGATGACGTTGAGCGATCGCTCTTAATTGTTCCATATCGGCAGGCAACCCGTGTAAATGAACTGTAACGATCGCTTTAGTCTTGTCAGTAATAGCAGCTTCTACTAGATCGGGATTGATATTTCCCGTTTCTGGTTGGATGTCAACAAAAATTGGAATTGCACCAACCATGAGAACTGCACTCGCAGTGGCAATGAATGAGTAGGCTGGCACAATTACTTCATCGCCAACTTTCACACCGCATCCTGCCAAAGCGCAATGAAGAGCAGCAGTCCCAGAATTCAAAGCTGCACAGTGGCTCACACCTGTACGTTCAGCCCACTTTTGTTCGAGTTCTCGCGTCATTGGTGCCCAAGGGCCCCATAAAATACCACTGTCAAGAACGGCACTAATACGTTGGCGCTCACTAATTCCTATAGGAGGATAATGACCGTGCAGTTCTTTGTTGGCAATTACCGGATTTCCACCAAAAATGGCTAGCATAGTTAAATTTCCTGAGTATTAATTAATGGATTTCTAGCTTCAGTAACGTAATAAAAAGGTAGCCAGCGCCCACCGAACTGTCGGAAAAAGCGCTCTATAGCTGGAAGGTGCGATCCTTCAAGGTCAATTTCTGTAAGACCAAGTTCCTGATGCGTAAACTGGATAGCACTCCATAGTGCTAAAGATGATCCTCCACGGTGCGATCGCGTGTGGTCATAACCTCCAAGAATGTAATAACTTCGATGCCAATCCCAGACAATACCAGCAGCAGCAACAGGCAAACCATCCTGGTTGCGAGTAATAAAACAAATTGCTTGTCCCAACTTAGCCAGATGACGCATACAGGCATCAGCCTCTTCTAAATTGAACCAGATAGAATGTCCTTGTCTAACAAAAGATTGGCGGACGAGGGTAAGAAGTTCTGATGGCTCGCTACTTTGCTCTACTGTTAGGCCAATTTGTAGTGCAGCTTTGATGTTGCGTCTGAGTGTTGGCGAAAATTGCGCCTGAGTTTCATCTAAGTCTGTAGTTCGTAAAACTGTGGTATAAAGGAGTTTAGCTTCAAACCCTGTACAAATAAATTGTTGAAGGGTTTCAAGCCAAGGAGATACAAAAAAAGTTGATTTTGGTACTCTTTCTCGAATACCTCGTGCAAGTTTTGACATAACTTTTCTTTTTGTTTCAGGAACCATTTCGCCATTAGGAAATTTTGCAAATACTGGGCCTAAGTAAGGAGCTAAAGTTCCCAAAGTACCAAAGCGATGTTCGTTTATTTGGAGAATTGCACCAGCCAAAAGCTTACCTTTTTGAAAAACTCCGATTCTCAAAAAATTATGAGGTGATGCTTGAAACCAAGAGGATGTATGAAAAACAGTTCCCTCTCGAGTATTCTTGATAAAATCATCCCATTTTTCAATGTCTAAAATTTCTTCTATTTCCATAAATTTTTGCCCATTTTCTTACTAATTTTTGCACCCAAATATAAATGTTTCTATAGGATGCTCTACCACAGTTAACTGAGTCCCTACGCCTTCAAGTAGATTTAAAAGCTCATTTTTGAGGGAGTTAGCGTATTCTAAATTCACTTTTCCATCTTTAAAAACTCCTACTTTGTATATTTTTTTATCAAAAAAACCGTTAGCGATAGAAAATATAAAAGAACCATTTGGCTTTAAAGTACGCTGTAATTCTTCTATTAAAGACTTAATATTTACAGTCGAACAGTTAATGACTCGCAAAGCAATATAAGCATCGACAGAAGCATCTGCTAGCGGTAGAGATTCAGCTAGAGCAATTTGAAATTCATGGTGAGGAAAATTGGCTCTAGCTAGGGCAAGTGCTTGATGGCATGGATCGATACCGATAATCTGGCAATGATTAAATAGTTCAATATCCATCCCATCATTAACACCCACTACTAAAACTTTTTTATGGGCTACGTCAATTCTTAACTTTTGGCATATCTCTAAGTAGGTTACTGCCCAGTTGACTTTTTCCCGCTCTTCTCGGTGCATAGTAAAATATTGGAGGGTTCCATACTTTTGGGCACAGGCAAATGAGATGGCTTCAATTTGAGGTAAGCCAAAGCTAACCAATTTAAGTGCTAGGGTATAAGAACTCGGTCCAAACCATGAACTGGGGACTGTCATTTAGAATTTCTCCTTTCTTAAAAATTGAAGCTTTGACGAGTCTGGTCTATTAGGCTAAATAATTTTTTGGTATTGTCTAAATACCTAACGATATTCTCTCGCTGCCCAGTAGTAATAGCATGAATTAAAGCCCGATAGATCGGCGTTGCTAAGAGTAGAGAGTTTGAGTAACGGCGGGATTCGGAAGTAGTCGAACTGTACTTTATTACTTCTCCGTGATTGTCATCTCCACGAACTACAACCGTGCCTTTTGTACCGCAGATACGAAGTCTTTCTACTGGTGCCATATCTACTGCTGAGATGAGTACACGAGCGGAAAAATTTTCCCAATCGTATATGGCGATTAAAATATCGTCACAATCAGTAGACCAGATAGAAGACCGACCTATCGCGTGAATCCGATTTGGGAGTTTCCAATTAGCAAACCTCAAGAGTTGGTCTAAAATGTGCGGACCCCAGTCATAAAGACCACCGCCCCCGTAGCTTTTCTCTGTACGCCAAGTGGGACAAAAATCCGGAACTGCAAATTTATTTGATGGTCCCCAGGATGCGATCGCTGCATCAATCCGAATAATCTCTCCTATCTCTTGGCTTTGAACAATTTCTAGTGCTTGGAGATGGTCATCATCGTATCGTCTGTTCTGAAAAGCCATCAAAACTAGGTTTTTACGATTAGCCAAATCGACAAGTAGGTTGACTTCTTCGCTGCAAAGTGCAAGGGGTTTATCCACTAAAACATGAGCGCCAGCTTCCAGTGCTGTTTTTGCCTGAACGTAGTGCAAGGTATTAGGGGATGTGACAACAATAATATCTAATGAAAGTTCTCTTATTGCCTTCTCCAAATCCTCTGGAGATAAAGTAAACTGAAAACCCCGCTGCTTGGCACACTGAGTTCGTTCAAATATCGGATCGAAGACGGCAATTAAATTCAAGCCAGGTTCCTGACGAATTAGTGGCATATGGAAATGACTTGCCGAAGCACCAAAACCGCAAAAGCCAATTCTTAGTTGGGTTATATTGCTCGTAGACATGACAGTTTGAGGAGCCTCCAGCAAATAGCCGAAATCTCGGTTAACGATTAGGATTTTGTTGGACAACGGAATACAAAAAAGTATCTTCAGGGTAAAACTTTTATGCACTCCTACTTCTCTATTGGGATTGGGTTGAAAGTTTTATGCGAAAGGACATTTTTTGTTACAAATCTTTACTTGTCAACAACCCTAACCTTTGAGGGGATAGGGGGTACGTAAAGAAAAGTAAGTATTACTCATATCACTAAAGTCCAGCCTGCCCGCTTAAGCTTGTGTCTGCTGAAGGCAGGAGTGGAAATCTTAACTGGCAAAGGTTCCAGCTTTTCTCTCTGTGTCCACGGCAGAGTACAGGCCATACTCTGCCCTAGTTAACTGAGTGTTAGCCCAGCGACCAGGCACAGTCCGGTTGAAAAAATAGCTGTAATCCTTACCTGGTAACCCACATTCCGCACCCACAACTGTCACAGATGCAGTGGCTCCAAGCGTAGAAGTGGGATAGGCATTGATTGAGTAGAAATACTCAATATAGAGGGGCTCGGCCGATCAATTTCATAACGTGGAACCGATCTATCTGAAGGGGCGACAACTATAGTCGAAAAGTAGATTTGATAAGGATTTCGGCTCTTCGACCTCGTTGATAATAGGGACGTTTATGTGGACTTAATGCCATTAATTGTGTAGTTTGTGCAATAAAGAATTGCAGAGATTCTACCCAAGCATAGCCATGTATACCATTCCCTAATAATTTAGCACAGTAAGTACGGAAGAACCAAAATCCTCAAACCCCGATTAAAACGTTGGTTTTTGACTGCCTCCCCCTTTAAGGAGAGGCAGTCAAAAACCAAACAGTGAAAGGGTTCGGGAGTTATTGGAAAGGTCTATTTGACAGCCGCTTCAGCGCGGTTGCTATGCAAAATTACTCTGAATGATTTATTGAAAATACTCAAAACCCACCGTTCCTTATCAGGAGCGACTAGCCACAGCATCAGAACTCCCAATTCTGCTGAATGTGCCAATAGGGGCAGGGTTAGCTTTGGCGCAGACGTTACGGCGATGAAGAAATTCTAAGCGCACGCTTCGCCGCCTAGCTTACTGCTTACCGAT
The DNA here is from genome assembly GCF_014696265.1 of Aerosakkonema funiforme FACHB-1375. Lineage (GTDB taxonomy): Bacteria > Cyanobacteriota > Cyanobacteriia > Cyanobacteriales > Aerosakkonemataceae > Aerosakkonema > Aerosakkonema funiforme_A. The sequence continues at coordinate 72,677 of NZ_JACJPW010000010.1, forward strand.
GCGAACACTGGTTGAGCAAACTTATGCCGCAGTGGAAGATTGGCTACAATGCGATCGCTATCACCAACTTTCTCCCTTTGCTTAAATCCTGAAGGTGTTACACTCATCTTGACTGAATACTAAAAGTATCAGAAATACGACTTCTGCTTCCAGAGCAGCCCCTTTGAAGCAACCTAGTTATCGATTAAGCTGAAAGAAAGCTGACCTTTCCGTTCCGTACTGCTGTGTGCGGCTCCTTTAATAGCTTTATCTCTTTGGGAGTTACCAGCTTAGTCAAAATTTTGCGGTTAACCTCGTTATAGATTGGGAAAAGCTGTGTTAGAATCCCAAGTATGGTAAAAGGGAGTACCTTTGGTACTCCCTTCCAAAATCTCTCGAACAGTAGAAGCTTGGCGGCACAACTGTTTGAGCGATTTATTCGCTCAAATTTCTTTAATACCAGGAGGTATTATGTCCCACTATTGTAACTCAGATGGGCAGCTTTGGCTGTTCCCAATTTTGATTCGACAAAAAATCCCCTCAAGAGCTATCCGTGCAGAATTAGCTCTAAAAATTGGCATAAAAGACCCTAGAACGCAGAAAATTAAAAAATTAGGGCAGTTTGCTAGGCAAAACCAAGATCTTGAGTTAGAGACAGATGAGGGAGTTTAAATTGCTCGTCCAGTTGGCAAAACAGCAACTGGATTTTATCTGTGGAATCTCCTGCTACGCCCGATCAATCGCGCAGCAGTTTAGCTTATCTGAGAGTAGCTGGAGAAAGGCGATCGCCTCGCTCCAGGTCTAAATCCATTGATAAAAAATTTGCCTCGTCTGATTAGAAAGGATTGGTACAAAATTGGCTACTTTGATACCTGCTTCAGTGCAGTTACTTTGCTATGCAAAATTACCCGGAATGGTTTAAAGAAATTACTCAAAACCCACCGTTCCCTTATCAAGAGCGACTAGCCACAGCATCAGAACTCCCAATTCTGCTGAATGTGCCAACGGGAGCAGGAAAAACAGCCGCAGTGGTCTTGAGTTGGCTTTGGCGCAGACGTTACGCCTCTGAAGAAATTCGTAAGCGCACGCCTCGTCGCTTAGTTTACTGCTTACCGATGCGAACACTGGTTGAGCAAACCTATACAGCAGTGGAAGATTGGTTAAAAAAGGTACAATTGAGCGATGAAATTGGACTACACCTGCTCATGAGTGGCGCAGTTAGCGATCGCTGGGAAGCTGACCCAGAAAAAGACTGCATTCTGATCGGTACTCAAGACCAACTATTGAGTCGAGCATTGAACCGAGGATACAGCATGAGCCGCTACAAGTGGCCGATCCACTTTGCCTTGCTGAACAACGATTGTTTGTGGGTAATGGATGAGGTGCAGTTAATGGGGGCTGGACTGCGAACAACTGCCCAACTGCAAGGGTTTCGAGAAATCTTTGGGACTTATGGAACAGTGCGATCGCTATGGATGAGCGCCACTCTCGATCCAGATCTGCTGCAAACTGTTAACTATAAGCCTGATTCGAGCCAAGTCCAAAAACTTATTGATGATGAGGTTTTACAGAATGAAACGCTCAAGTTGCGAGTGCAAGCTCAAAAGCGTTTAGTCAAAACAAAAACCGAATGCAGCGGTAAAGAAAACGACTATGCCTTGGCGCTGGCGAAAGAAGTAATGGCCGCGCACATACCCGGTTCGCTGACACTGGTAATTTGCAATCGAGTCAGCCGTGCCCAGGAACTTTACAAAGCCCTGGAAAAGCAAACTAGCGAGAAATCAATATTAATTCACTCGCGCTTTCGAGCCGCAGAACGAGAGGAACGAAATCAGCAACTTCAAGAACTTCGAGAGAAAAAGCTTTCTGGCATTTTGGTAGCAACTCAAGCAATCGAAGCAGGTGTTGATATTTCTGCTCAAACCCTGTTTACTGAACTTGCGCCTTGGTCGTCGCTAGTGCAACGGTTTGGACGGTGTAATCGCTATGGGGAATGCTCTGAAACAGCAACCGTTTACTGGATAGATATCCCTGATTTAAAGAAAAATGCTAGCCCATATAAGGCTGAACAACTGGAAAAAGCGCGATCGCTTCTTGAAGAACTGAAACAGGTAGGCTCAAAAGACTTGGATAAGGTTAAGGATAAGTATCTAAAAGAGGAGATTGAAGGCTTAATTCCCCGCCAGCATGACCTGTTGCAATTGTTTGACACTTCAACTGACCTTGCAGGACATGATATCGATATTTCTTCATTTATTCGAGAAACAGATGAAAATGATGTGGCGATCGCTTGGCGGGACTGGTCGGGTGAAGAACCACCCGATGATATGGGTGCATTACAACAAGAAGAACTTTGTCGAGTTCGGCTTGTTAAAACAAACATCGGTTATACAAACGACCTGTTAGATAAGCTCAAGAAGCAAGACCGCTATCCTTGGTACTGGGATGGGCTGAAAGGCAAATGGGAAAAGGCTAAAGCAGTTTATCCAGGGCTGTCGTTGCTGCTGCATTGTTCAGATGGTGGTTACTCAGAAAAACTTGGTTTCACAGGTGAAAGCACCGACCAACCTGAAGCAGTTGGAACAACAACTTCTATTGAGTCTGACCACGATGAAGCCGATTCATTGACTTATCAGATGAAACAGTACGTCACTTTGGTTCAACATTCTCAGGATGTTGCAGAGGGAGTAAAGCAGCTTTGTACAGACTTATTATTTGATAACCTGGAAGTCGAATTGCTAGAAAGAGCAGGACGTTGGCATGATTTGGGTAAAGCTCATGCTGCTTTTCAAGAAATGCTGACTCGCGATCGCCCTGAACGGCAGAAAGAAGGGAAGATTTGGGCTAAATCCGATCATCCAACCAAAATGCGGTTACGTAAGTATTTCCGCCATGAATTAATTAGCGCTTTAGTCGCCCTACAGCAAGGCGAACCGTTTTTGTTGTGTTATCTGGTTGCAGCCCATCATGGCAAAGTCCGAATGACGATTCAACCCCGTCCTAATGAAAAAGCCCCTGATTGTATCCAGCGATATGCACTAGGAGTCTGGGAGGGAGATTGTATGCTGCCCGTTGATTTGGGGGATGGGCCGTCTAGCAATCAAGAACTTTCTCTAGCCTGTATGGAGTTAGGAGAAGGAAAAAATGGGGAATCGTGGACAGCACGGGCGATCGCCCTTCTGGAGAAGTATGGCCCTTTCAAGCTGGCATTTCTGGAAACGCTGATTCGGATTGCTGATTGGCGTGCTTCTGCTAAATATAATGACGAGATTTTGACGAGGACGGAATAATGCCTGAATCCATTACTCTACGTGGTTGCACCCCAGAACCACTATCAAACTACCTCAAAGCGTTAGGAGTTTTGCGTTTATTAGCAGAGCCGCATTACCGCGACCAAGACAAAAAGCTCAAAGCGATCGATCCTCAAGCAAAAGGATATTGGCGCAATGATGTTTTTGTCTTGATCACACACCTAACATCTGATGAGTTAGAAAAGTTCTTTCTCTATCATTATGAGCCAACACCGTTAGTCGCTCCTTGGAACGGTAGCACTGGGTTTTACCCAAAAGATACTGCTCAGAAGCGTTTGCTCAATTCAATTCAACAGGCGAAGTCAGAACGGTTTCAACTTTATGGGGAGGCCATTGCAATCGCTCAACAGCAGGTTGATGCTCTTAAGTTAACAGTTCAGCCGAAGGATGAGGAGAAACGACGGTTAGTGGAGCGATTACGCAATCATTTGCCTGACGAAGTAGTGAAATGGCTAGATACCTGTTTGCTAATCACTTCTGACTTACTAGAAACCCCACCGTTGTTAGGGACAGGGGGTAATGAGGGCAATGTTGAATACAGTCGTACTTTTATGCAGCAGCTACAGGAGCTAATAGATCTTACAACTGGTAAACCGACACAGAGTTCAAATTTTTTGCTTAAGGCGGCATTGTTTGATGAAATTCTCCCAGAGTTACCCTTTGCTGGCAAAATCGGGCAGTTTAACCCTATTGCAACTGGGGGAGTAAATGCTTCACCAAGGCACGATACGGATTCTAGGGTTAATCCTTGGAGTTATGTCCTGACAATGGAAGGCATCATGCTGTTTGCTTCAGGAGCAACTCGGCGTTATGAAAAGTCGGAACGGGGAAGGTTTGTCTATCCATTCACAGTTAATGCCTCTAGCATCGGTTACGGTAGCGCTTCAGACAGTGATGTAGCTAGAGCAGAGTTTTGGGTTCCTCTTTGGTCACAGCCCACAGGATTGAGAGAGCTACAAATTCTCTTTAGTGAAGGACGAGCAAAGGTTGGTGGTCGTTCTGTAAGAGATGGCATTGATTTCGCTAGGGCAATCTCTAGTTTAGGCGTAACTAGAGGTATTCAAGAATTTGTTCGCTATATCTTTTTGCAAAGAAATGGAGCAGGAGAAAAAGCTAGCCATTTTGCCATTCCCCTCGATCGCTTTCAGCCTCAGTTTAACCCCCAAGTTGACCGATTGAAGGAAATCGACAATTGGTTAGACAGCTTTAGACGGGCGGCTCAAGATGATAAGGCTCCTGCGTCTGTCAAACGGGCGCATCGACGTTTAGAAACTGCCATTATCGATTTTAGTCGTGGAAAGGCATTTCTACTAGATGTGCTAATTGCATTAGGTGAAGCAGAGGCAGCATTAGATAATTCTCTCAAGTTTACTCAAAAGAAATGTCTTCACCCCCTACCTTTGTTGGAATCGGGTTGGATTGATGACTGTAAAGAAGAATCGAGCGAGTTTCGTTTGGCACTGGCATTGGCTAGTAATAACTTGCGACAGCGACTTGCGCGGGTAAGAGGCAACAAGCCTACTTTTGGGGCGGATAACAATGACAAATTAACTACTTGGCACAAAGGTAGTTTAAATAAGAATTTAATTACTCTACTCAAGCGTCAAGAAATTGAATTAGAGCAATCAAAAAACAAGCAAGATGAAGCTGAAATAGAACAAAAGACAAGATTAACTCAGAAACTTCCTTTTGCCAAAATTGAAGATGTTGTTTGGTGGATTGATAACGAAACTCAAGATGAGCGAATTGAGGCAATTGCCAGAGGTCTTTCTCTAGTAAAACCAAAACGCTTAGAAACCGAGCGAAACAACAATTTAAAAGGGTTTGTGCCACTTACCTACGCCCTGTTAGCGATCGCTCACCACCGCACCTTTAAAAAGAAAGCCTTCGAGAAAGTTTTCGGCACAACAATTCTTAAGGATAATGTAGACTTACCCAGAATTCCCGCATTGCTAACAAGACTGGCAGCAGGAGATTGTTTTACGGCAACTAAACTGGCAGCGCGTCGCCTGCGGGCTAGTGGTTTTCCTACCAAAGTAGGAGAACAGCAAGAAGAAGAGAGCAGAACTCAACGAATTGCTGCTGCTTTAGCATTTCCTCTGTCCGATTATGGAATTGCTTATCTAGCAAAACAAGTTTTACTCATTCACTCTAAGGAGTAGTCAATGGACTTCAATTCACTCAAAGATGCCCCTCGATTATTGATTGAAGCTGATCTAGTTCCTCTACAAGGAACGCGATTTCAGCCAACTGGATTTCCCGATTTAGGTGCAGCAACTTATCGACTTCCCAATCAAGAAAAAACCCAAATGCTACTACTAGAATCGGCTCAAAGTGTAGCGAATCGGTTAGAAAATACCATTTTGGATGAAGCAAATCAAGATGTAGTTGCTCCTCTGAAGGGAATTCCTTATGTAGTAGTTAAGCAGGGCGATAAAGTTTTGACAAATTCGCTATTAGAAGCGCATCGGCTGAACTCTCCCTACATTATGGGAACTAAACAGAAAAAAACTGCTTTATTCGATAAAATTCAAGCTGAACTTGAGATTGCTCCCGAAACCCCAGTGGACTTTCATAGATTAGCTACAGTTCTGGCTAAATACGATTTAAATTGTTTATTGCATGGTATTTTCTTTGAAAAAATTGCTGGTGCTTTAAGAATTGCCCGTACACTGTCTGGTTTTATTGAAGCCAAAAATGTCTCAATTGTAAGTTCAGGTGGTGTTAAGCACGATCGGGTTGATGCCACCGGGAAAGCAAAGGATAAAGGTGGTGCTGGAGAAGGTTATGGGAATGTACCCTACCACCGGGAAGAGTACACGGCTGAAAAAATTACGGCTTATTTCAGCTTGGATTTAGCACAAATTCGCGGCTATCGCTTAGGGGTTGATGTAGAAAATTTACTGATTGCGATCGCCCTCTACAAAATTCAACGCTTCCTCGATCGCGGTTTGCGCCTGCGAACTGCCTGCGATCTAGAAGCAACTAAAATAGAAGTCAAGCGTCCAGAGAAGTTTGAACTCCCCAGTCATGCAGAACTAGCTAAGGCATTGCTCTCGTTAGTTAAAGCAGCAGCTTCAGCCTTTGCTAATCCTCCCATAACGGTTGTTCAGTACCAGGCTGAGGAGAGCAAAAAGAAATAATGAGTGTAGGACTTTCGATTCAATTCCTCACGGGTCGCTATCATGGTACACCCTGGAATCATCAGGTGAATGAAGGGATTGTCGAGTGGCCCCCCTCACCCTGGCGAATTTTGCGGGCGTTGGTTTCTGCTTATTACCGTCTGCTAGAGCAACCCGATCGCATTCTGATGAGGCAATTAGTAACTAAATTAGCCAACCAGCTTCCCAGTTATCACCTGCCTGAATATACTGCCGCTCACACTCGGCACTATATGCCGATTTGGAAGGAGGGCGAAGCGAAAACAACCAGAGTTTTTGATACCTTTTATGCGTTACCGGGTGGGGCAATGTCTTCGGAAGCAGTAATTCAGGTAGTGTGGTCTGAAGTTGAGTTGAGTCAGCTAGAACAACAGTTACTTCAGCAGCTTTGCTCTCAAGTGAGTTATCTGGGTCGGGCGGAGTCTTGGGTTGAGATCCAAGTAGTGAAAGATAACCATAAGTGTAATGCCAATCCGCTCAAAGATGAGGAAGTGAACCCCAAAACGAAGCGGGTCGAGGTTCTAGCACCATTGACTCTTGAGGGATTGGAGGGGTTTCAAGCAGCACTTGCGGTTTTACCGAAGCCGAAAAGAGGGAAAGCAAAGTGGAAAGCACCATCTGACATTCTGGAGGCGTTGGAACTGGATATTGCTTCTCTGCATGGACAAGGTTGGAATGGGATTCCGGGAACTCGTTGGGTTATCTATGAGTTAGAACAGGCGGAACGTCAGCCAGTGCGATCGCAGCCCTATATGCTACAAGCACCAACGTTTGCTCGATTTGCACTTTCTTCTAATGTGCTGCCCAATCTAACAGAAGCAGTTTCCTTGGGAGAAAGGTTTCGACAGGCGCTGATGGCAAAGAGTAGGGATGCAGACGGACAGGTAGATCCAATCTTTAGCGGTCGCCAGCCAGATGAATTAGATGAGGAGGGCAAAGGGAAGCCTGCGGTGGGACAGCAGCACTCCTGGTATTTACCGGAGGTGAATCAAAGAGGCAAAATCGACCACGTTGTTGTCTATGCAGCCGGGGGCTTTGGAGAACAGGCAATCTGGGCGCTGTCTAAACTCGATAAGGTTTGGGGAAAGGAAGGGTTCGATCTGCAAACAGTCTTGGTTGCGCTTGGACGAAGGGAAGACTATAGCAGTGAAAGACAACAACCAGGTTGCTCGAATTTGGTGGGGAAAAGTCGCAGATGGCAAAGTCTAACGCCGCTACTGCTGCCCCGTCATCCAAAACGCGATCGCCGAGGTCAACCCAAATATATTCCTGGGACATCTTTCCAAATTGATGGCCCAGAACATCAAACGCTGCGTTTGTTAAAACACTTGCTCAACCATTTGAATCAAGAGCTATCTTTGGATGAATGTGTTGAGATTCAATGTGCGGGCGATCCAGCAGATTGGTTGGGTTATCAACGGGATGATGGCAAGCTTTTGGTAAAGGCAAGATGCCTGAGTGAGGAAGCGGGGAGAAAGTTCAGCGGCTATAACTGGCAAGCGTTTCAACGTCGGCGCTACCAAGGTAATGGGAAAAAAGAGTCCGATCGTGGTTACTGGTTAGAAATTGAGTTGGCCGAACTACAAGCTGGGCCGATCGCGCTTGGCTATGCGGCTCACTTTGGCTTGGGGTTGTTTGTACCGGCTGATATCGTTTCTGTTTCTTCAATGGAGCCGCACCTTTTAGGTACGGTGTAACCATTTTAGGCGCGATCGTCCGACATACGGCTTTGAGGGCTTCAATGGAGCCGCACCTTTTAGGTACGGTGTAACCTACCTTCCGTAGGCATGGGAATTTCCATATGTTCGCTTCAATGGAGCCGCACCTTTTAGGTACGGTGTAACCGCTACGGCATTGTGTCGAAATCGCTTTTATTTAGTGCTTCAATGGAGCCGCACCTTTTAGGTACGGTGTAACCGAGTTTTTATGCCATTTGTGAGCGCACTGCCTTGCTGCTTCAATGGAGCCGCACCTTTTAGGTACGGTGTAACTCAGTTCTTGCCCGCTGTCAACAAGTTTCACTTTGGCTTCAATGGAGCCGCACCTTTTAGGTACGGTGTAACCTCCTTTGTGCTACAAGTTTTTGATAATTTCTTTCAATCCGCTTCAATGGAGCCGCACCTTTTAGGTACGGTGTAACATAAAACCAGTTTGGAACATCGACTTCGATCCAAGTGCTTCAATGGAGCCGCACCTTTTAGGTACGGTGTAACAGACACCAATATTGGTGACAAATCTCGCACGGTATTCTAGCTTCAATGGAGCCGCACCTTTTAGGTACGGTGTAACAACAAACTTTTTAAATTGGCAATTTCCGCATCTTTGTCAGTGCTTCAATGGAGCCGCACCTTTTAGGTACGGTGTAACTTTAAAATTTCTCAATAACGATAACGGTAATTCAATGCTTCAATGGAGCCGCACCTTTTAGGTACGGTGTAACCCTGTCAATCAAAACCCAAATAAATCAAGGGTTTTAAAGTGATTTTTCGGCAATCTAATTTTCAAGATATTTCCAGCCGTGCTTACTGCTAAGAATATGCAATAAGTAAAGTCATCTGAAAGCTGTAATTATTGATTTGTCAAGGTTCTAGCAATTTTCGTGAACTCCCCAGAGTTTTTACCCCCACTTTGGTTTACGAAAATCTAACTGACATCGCTATCATAAATAGGTAAGTAGGTGGGCGTCAATAGACGCCCGGATGTGAAAATATCTATAGAAAATTAGTGAGGGTGCATCAGCCTATGAGATGTCGGCTGAGAATCTCGCCACATAGGAAACGCAAACCCTCGAAGAATGCAAGAAGAGCAAAAAGTGTGCTACAACACACCAAGGATAAATATACTGTGCTATTACTGCCTGCGGCGCACTCCTTGAACAACTACTGCCCAAGTTTCTCTAAATTCAACAAAGAGTTGGTAAAAAGTGATGTAAAGGTTGTGGATTTTCTAACTCTACAGAAAAAAATTAGCACAGTAAGTACGGAATAACCGGATTAGTATACCTCCTTATTTGATAAGCATAAGCATTTTTTCAAAAGTTTTTACCGACCCATTCTGTTGTTTGTAGTTAGCCTTTTGAAACAGATTTATAGGTTCAAATCCAACCCGATTGTACAGTGCGATCGCTTGGCTTCTTACTAATGAAACCCGAAGTAACATAGGCTTCCTACAAGCTATAGCTCTTTGTATCAGTTTTGTTCCCAAACCGAGCTTTCGATGTTGAGCAGCTACACCTAAATCAGCGACATACCAAGCTGACTGAGAATCAATACCAAACTTATAATACAAAAAATCTTGATTTAGGGTATAAGTAGAAAAACCATCGCTGACTACAGTTTGCCAAATTGATGAAACAGTTAATGGCAAAATAGCACAGAAACCTATTGGTTGCTCCAAGCGAGCAACTGCAACAAAAAGATGACCGCTGGATTGATAGAAAGAGAATAATTCCGACAACTTAACTTCTGGCCAGATTTGGTATTCCGGTGGCTCAGCAAATATCTCTTGGTATAGCTGGATTAAACCCTTATTTAAAAGTCTACTGAGATTGCAGTAATTTTCCACCTCTAGGATTTCGTTAATACTCATACAACTTCCTTAAATTAGCCTACTGCCTTTCCTGTTTCAACAGCTTGCAAAACAATAGCTAACCGACATGATTCACCTAAAAAATTTATTCGGCGGAAATTTGAACAAAAATTCATTCGCTTGCGTCGCCATAACTGAGTTTCTTCATCCTTATACCATCTTAATGCGTTGTATTGATATTCGCTAAGAAAACCATCTCTAATTAACATAGCATCCCGCCGTTCAAGTTCGTCTGGGTCATTTAAGGCAGCGGCACTTTCACCCAGGAATTCTATAGGTTTTTTACCTTGGGCGGCAAGTGCAGCAGGATTAGCGAAAACTACACGCTGATCGGAGATCTGATTAATGTAGACAGGTAGTGGGTTACAATATAATTCATTAAGATCGAAGCCTAATTCTGGCAATAAATTATTTTTGGGATCGGAGTTGGGCTGGTTCATGGTGATTTTTTCATGTAATGATGGCTCTGACATCATTATCTTTGCCATTTCAGGAGTAATTTTGAAAGGCCGCTTGCATCCGCGCCATCCGATTTGAACGTTTCCTTTAAGTACTGCGGCGGTGCTAAGCAGGCTATCTACGCAATTTTCGAGTAGTTCGGTAGCATCATCATGGCTAGGAGCAAGAATAATGCAATTTCTTCCAGAAAGCTTCCAACTCCAGCCTGGGCTATTCAGCAGTTTCAATAAATCCATTTTGTACCTGACCAAAAGACTTTCTAACAAGCTCTTGAATTACCGCACAATCCATATCAAGGATGGTGCAAATCTGAATGATGTCAGCCTTACTAGGTTTGGCTCCCGTAGCGATCGCATTGATGCGATCTATCTTCATCCCACCCAACTCTAAGTTTCTCTTGTGCTGTTCCACTAATTCAGCCACAGATCCAACATTAACAACTTGTGTCTTGGCATTCAATACCCGCCCCAGAGTAGTCAAAACCTTTGCTATTTCTGAAATTGATAGATTGTGAATAAATTTTAAGATTTGTAATAATGTATCTTCTTGTTCTCGTTCTACTGGCAGAGAACCACTGAGTCTTAACACTCGTTCAATTAACTCACTGCGGGAAATTCCTAGCCGTTGACTTTCGGACTCCATCAAATTTCTAGCTGTTGGGGTCAGCCGTAGCGTAATAACTTCTGACTTTGGCTCATCCCAGATTTCACCTTGCCCAGGCTTTGACTTAATTCCCTTTTTTGGCACAAGGTTAAGCTCCGTCTGAATTACACACAGTTTAACAGGTTGTATTGCAACCTAACAAATAAAGTGTTATCGTATATGTACACGACCTATCCAGGCTGTGTACCCAAGCCAGTGCTAATCCAGCAAGATAGACCACTGACTTGGGATTGCTCTCACGATGGAGATAATCTCTATGCTAGCAACCTCATGCCGAAGCAAAGCGACCAAGTTTAGTAAGGAATAGCCTTTTAATATTTTGAGTAAAAGTGGATTTATCTACTTGACAGTGTTAAGGAGTAGATTTATCGTATTCTAATGATGGTGTTCATCGCTAGAGTACGATGTATAGACTCATGGAGGAGAGTTCTAACATCGGCAATTTGATACTTTGGAAACTTAATGAAATGATGGCAAGACGCCGCGTCCGTAATAAAGATTTAGCTCAAGTGTTGGGGGTCAGCGAAAACTCCGTGTATCGACTCCGAAAAAGAGACACGATGCCCCGACTAAATCCAGAAATACTCAATGGAATTTGCGCTAAGCTTGACTGCCAACCAGCCGACCTGCTGGTGTACATATCGGACGAAAACCTAGAAAAGGCAATTGCGGTATCTCAAACAAACGAAGTCTAACAGAAATGCCCCGGCTACCAACCGAGGCCAGAAACAAAAAACAGACTCCCATCATGACACACCCAGCTTCTTTGTGTATCTCCACCAACCCCCCAGCCCTAGCAATCGGCTTATTGGCCGGAGTTGGAGGCATGGACTTAGGAGTGGTATCGGCTGGGTGGAAAAACCGACTACTCCCACGTTGGACGATCGAGCTAATCCGAATACACACTTATAGTGTATTTAATCGCTCACTGGAGATCGCCCATGATTGGATTGACGTGATTTGCCAAAGGGCAGAGATCGAAATGGAACCGTGGGACTATTGCTTAGTTTGGGTTAAACACATTCAGCCAGATCAACACGGGTACCGTGCGGAATGCGTGCGAGAACTGGCTAAACACACTTTCGGGCAGTACAAATTCGACACTATCAACAAAAGATGGGGAGCGAAATTTGAAAAAAGGCCAGATGGGGTACTGCAACTGTTACAAGCCAGCCATGCCTTACGCACGATGCAAATTGAACTATTCAACTTGGAGGGAAAGGTTAAGTATTTGTCGGATGTGGTTAATAAAGCTTTACCTAATTGATTGACTATAATATACACTTAAAGTGTATTATAAAAGCGAAAACAAAAAAAATGCCTCGGTTGGTAGCCGGGGCCAAAAAACAAAAAAAACAAACCTCTATCATGACACACCTAGCTTCTTTGTGCATCTCCACCAACCCCCCACCCCTAGCAATCAGCCTATTTGCCGGAGTAGGCGGGATGGACTTAGGAATAGCATCGGCTGGGTTTGAAATCGCCCTAGCAGTCGAAAAAGACCCACATACAGCAGCCCAATACCGGGAAAACTTCCCCAACACCCCTGTGTTGTGCGCCGATGTCACCCAACTGACCGGTCAAGAAATACTCTCCAGTATCGGCTATAGCTCAGTTGCGATCGATTTAGTAGTAGGAGGCCCATCCTGCCAAGGCTTCTCCCGCATAGGCAAACGCGACCCAAAAGACTCACGCAACTCTGGCGTATACCACTTTGTTCGCCTAGTAGGAGAACTCCAGCCCCGCGCCTTCCTAATGGAAAACGTCGCCTCCATGCGAGACTCACGCTACGCAGAACTCATAGACAACTGTTGGCAGCAACTAAAAAGCTACGGCTACCAAATCCGAGAATGGAAACTCAACGCCAGTAACTACGGCGTACCCCAATCGAGAGAACGCCTATTCTGGGTCGGTTGCCGGGATGCAGCAACGAAGGCACCAGCCCCGCTAGAACAGCCAGTCACAGTCTATGACGCTTTTTCTGACCTACTGCCCCTAGAGGGGCTGCTAGCCCTGGATAAAGACATCATCGAAACCGACTGGCAGCCAGGAGAATACAGCCAGTACCTCAACATCATCTTCACCCCACAGGGCAACTGGAATCCCCAACGCCTAACAGGCTGTACCCTTACCGACCATTCACCAGAAGTAATCGAAAGATTCATCACCGCACCGACTGGAGAAATCGAGCCAATCAGCCGCCTGTACCGCCTAGACTACCAACGTCAATGCACCACCCTCAGAGCCGGAACAGCAACCGCTCAAGGTGGACACACAGCACCGCGTCCCATCCACCCAGAACATCCCAGAGTCATCACCGTCCGAGAAGCAGCCAGACTATCCTCATTCCCCGACTGGTTTCAATTTCATCCCACCAAATGGCGAGGACACCGACAAATTGGTAACGCCGTTCCACCCCTGCTAGCGCGTGCAGTCGGAATCCAGCTAATCGACGCCCTCAGCAACACCCAAAGTTTTTCACCTGATCAAACAAACACAACTAAAACAACAGGGAGTACCACTATGACATCTACCACTATCATTTCTAACTTAGACAACTACAACTTCCCACCATTAACCAGCAGCAAAACAATCAAACTAGCCAAAGAGATAGTAGAACTCGGTTCAACTCACGCCGCCTCCCTCGGAAAAATCAAAGAAGCTAGCTTAGAACTCGGCTACAAACTACTAGAACTTGAAAACGCAGTTGGACAAAGCGAAGTCAAAGAAATCCTCAAACACTGCTTCCCCAAAGAAATTGTTCGCTACTTGAGAAACCTACTCTGCCAAGCCAAACTGATCGAAAAATGTCCTTCATTGTACTCACGCATATTATCCATGCCCATCTGTCACACAGCCATACTCCTAGCAGGAACAGAAGAGCAAATCGAACAAATCCTCACCAGCGACACCAAATGGACAGTAGAACTACTAAAACTTCGCTTGAAAGCCGATAATCATCAGGATACAACCCTACCAATTCCCCTTCTCGCCATCAACGCCCCAGTCAAAATCATCGCCGACGTCCCCGACTCAGGAGAGATTGCTAGAGTAGAAAATATCGACGACGATCGTGTCACAGTCACCAAACTGCATACTGGAGAAGTTAGCAAATTCGATATCAACGAAGTCAAACCATTATGCCAGGATACTTATACCGCACTCACCACAATCCTAGCCACCACAGCTAGCTTGCACACCGCATTCAAAGACGCAGCAGACACAGGAGACCAACGCTTACAGAACGACATCGAAAACAAACTCAACCTTCTCGACAAATCCCGCCGTCAACTCACAGCCAGACTCGCCATAACCGAAAAAGCCGCCAAAAACCTCGCCAGCTATGTAGCCGCAAATACCAGCATAGATCCAATTGCGACCCAAGACGAATGCGCGAGTACTTTTCGAGTCTGGAACATCGGTGAAGACGATCGAGAACCAATTATAGCCAAAGCACAACTACTAGCCAAACTGAGAACCAAACAAATATTTGCACAACCGACACTAGCAGAACTGGCAATAGCCACAGCCACCATCTTACACAAACCCACCACCAAAAACGCAGGCGGCGGTATTCCCATCAGCACCAGAGAATACAGCGAATTAACCGAACTCGTACAGGAAAAAGACTCAACAATACAACAACTCAAAGCCGAACTAGATGAAGTAAAAGCTAATCGTCAAACGGTAGTAGAAACACCAGATAACACCATCTCATCCCGATTAGATGTAATGCAGCAAGAGATGGAATCCCTGCGGACTGCATATCAATCCATCGAACAGAAATACAGCAACGCTCTAACTGAATTAGAATCCTACAAACAACTAACACAGAAACAAGCATCAGAAATCAACGCCCTCAAAAACAGCAATACATCTGTTCAAACCACAGATAACACCAGCACAGCCCAAACATTCCAACCCAACGACATAGTGAGGATAATTGCCAATAGCAATCAAGCCTTAGTCAATCAAATGGGCATTTTCCGAGAAGTAGAAATAGAAGAATTGCCTTTGGGGACAAGAGAAAGAGCCGTAGTCGTGTTAAGTCCAGGCACGAGATTTCAAATCCCCGTGCGGATTGCCAATTATCAACAATCATTAGAAAAATTGGCAATAACTAAAGAGGAATTTCTCGTGTTTGCACAAGCAGAAGACTTAGTGGAACAAAACAAAGACTTAGAAAGTAGAATTGAACACAAGGAATCGAAAATTGATGAAGCAGTTTGTCAGATAGGTCGCTGTCTGGCTCAACTTGGCATACCTGGATGGTATGAAAAAGGCGTATATATTGACTCGCAGGGACGTACTCATTCAGATGCAATAGCATTAGAAGAAGGAGTCAAAACTATTGCTGAAATTCTCGTCAATCTAGAAACACAAGTATCTTATTCAGAACAGTCTGACGAAGACATCGAATTTTAGGTAGTGCATGATTACCGAACCATATAAAAAGCGTTTCTACATAACGCTCTCACTGTATTTTGCCTAAATTTATGCTAGAAAAAGCCATTTTAATAGAATCGAGAAAATTCGATTATCCTGGCTATTACAATTGTGAGAGCTATTGTCGGGTCAGAATATATTCTCCGTCCGAACAAACAATCGTAATAGTTAGCGAGAGCGAAACAAACTCAGGTACATCTGTTACCAACATGGCAGAGGGAATAGCTACCCTTGTGGCATACCACTACGAACTCGATGTCAAAAAGACAATCTGGATAGAACATTATCCAGAACAGAATAATGGCCGAAGCTCTCTGTTTCTGGAATCATTTAGTTTAGTTGAATTTGATTGGGGTTGTCACTATCCTTTTCCTTACCAGCGTGAGATTCAACCAATCAAACTAAAAGCCAGCAATCCTCAGTGGACATATATTGACAAGACAGAAGTCCAGCAACTACTTGGCGTACCTTTATAGGTAAATCGCAATGAATAAACCCACACTTATAAAAAATGACACTCTTGTGTCATTCTTTGATTCTCCTAGCGCATTAAGAATTTGGATACCCGGAAGAGTAGTGAGTAAACTGCGCCCTCGATTTGGTAAAGGTGCTGCATTTTTGCATCCCAATTATAGAAACTGGAAGAATGCAGCTGTTTCTCAAATAAGTTGGCAACTAAAATGCAATTGCCAAATTTTCGATATAGAAAACTGCATGATTAGCCCTTGGCCACTAGCTGAATTACCGATTTCCCCAGCCAAAGTATCGGTATTATTTGTAGGGGCGCAACGGGGAGATTGCGATAACAGATTGGGTAGCATACTGGATTGTTTAGTAACTAGCGGCATCCTGGCAAACGATACCGCTCGACACAATCCAATCGGAAAGTATGAAACTGTAACTTGCCGAGTTCGTAAAGGCGCATTGGTGATAGTAGAACCCGCTACTGTAGAAAAGTTCCATCCTCAAATGTTACTGACGTGGGGAAGATGAAGCTGCTAACGCCGCAGAAAGAAAGTGGTATTAGTGCGCTGGCTCGCTCGCTTTCATTTCAGTTCTATTTGATTCATTCGAGCAAAGTAATCAGCATAGTGTCTACCTACCAATCATACTAAAATGCTTAGCTTACTAGATTGTTTTGCAGGTGCAGGTGGTTCCTCATGGGGTGCAGTAGAGACTAGAAAAATCTCAGTGAAAATGGCAATCAACCACGATGCCACCGCCATAGCAACTCACCAAGAAAACCTGCCCTCCGTTAATCACGATATTGCAGATGTATTTCAAGTAAATCCAAAGCGATACCCTAAAACAGACTTAGCCTGGTTTTCACCGTGTTGCGAAGGGTTCACACACGCATCGGGCGTTAAGAACACAGATACCACAGCATATCAACCAGAACTGTTCGATACCCTAGAATACAGCCTTCTATCCCAAAAAGCTAAAGAAGAATACCGCCATAAGCAAATACTGTTAGCTCAAAAACGCCTGACCGTCGAAGAAGTTTATAAATTTGTAGAAACACACCGCTATCTGGCATTTATAGTCGAGAACGTCATCGAACTAACGCGCTGGAAAAAGTATAATTCCTGGCTGCTATCGTTCCAGAACATCGGCTATAACTACAAGGAAATTAGCCTTAACTCATCGGTAGTGCAGTCGTCGGTAAGACCAAACCATCAAAGTCGCGACCGCTTGTTTATTTGCTTTTGGCAATCTCAGTTAAAAACACCATTATTAGAAATATCGCCGGCGGCTTTCTGCCCCGAATGCGATAGCACGGTAGCAGGCAAACAAACTTGGAAGAAAGGACAGCGCATTGGTAAACTTAATTTTCAGTACCACTATAGCTGCCCAAATTGCTTAAACCCAGTTAACCCGCATACTCGTGCTGTTGCTGAAATATTAGATTGGAGTTTACCTTGTCCCACAATAGGTTCGCGAGTCGGCACATCTAAACAACTTAAACCCAATACGCTAGAGCGCATCAAAAAAGGTATCGAAAAATTCGGCAATGTTCCATTCCTAACGGAACTGTATGGGAAAAGTAGTGCTAGAAGCATTAACAAACCGATAGGTTCGATTACCACATCAGGCGCACATCATGCTTTGGTAGTACCATCTCCCTTTCTACTGTACTACTACAGTCGCGACAATGCGATCGGCAGCATCAACAAACCAGTCAATGCGGTAACAACCTGTCCTCGACACGCTCTCGTCATTCCCCCCGGTTTCATTTGCCAGTACAACAGTAAAAGTATCGGGCAGTCTATTAAAGAACCGCTTCATGCTGTAACAACGAAAGATAGGTTTGCACTACTGGCAACTCCGCAGGATATCGACAAAATTGGCAAGCTCAACGAATGGGGCTTTAGGATGTTAACCCCAACAGAATTGGCACTAGCTCAAAACTTTCCCACTCAATATAAATTCTTGGGTAACAAAGCCCAGATTCTAAGACAAATCGGCGGTGCAGTACCCCCGGGCGTGGCACAAATTATCCTGACTGCCTTGGCAGAAATTTGTTGATACTAATTTTCACTATCAAAGGGAATAAATCTATGACAGACTTACCGTGTTGGTTAAAAGGAAAAGCAATAGCAGTAGCAAAAGTGCTGATTGCTGATGGATTTTGTTACTGCGGCGAAGCAGAAGAATTCTGCGTTAACCAACACCTAGAGTCGGTGGGTGATTGGTTAATAGGTAATTGGCACTACGTCATCGATGCTATTACCGACGGGGCTTTGTTTTCTAAGGACTACAACGACAGCGAAGATTGCGATATCGATAAGGAAATAGAGCGTATACAGCAATTAATCGCGAAAGCCGAATTAGATTGGGACTCTTGTATAAATGAGGGGCAATTAAGCTTATTTTAATCCTGAAGAAGGCTTTCATGCAGAGAGCAGGCATCAGAATTACTTTCTGCATAAAGTCCTCCTTTCCTCTGCCTTTATTGCTAAGAAAATACCTCACAGTCCCACTCGAAATCTTCACGTATACGATCGAAAGTAATACCACCCAGAGCCTAACCAAAATGCCAAAAACTTATGTAGCAGAATTTGCGGAATACTGGCTAGAGAGAAAGAAGCCATTCACGCCTTCATCGCGAGAAGGTGAAAATTATTTAGTTTCGGATTGCATAACCTTTATCAAAATAGTTCTAAGTGCCAAATTCAAAAGTGCTGGAGTGGAATTTAAGTACAGCAATTCCGCACTCAAGCATTGGATGTACTCTGGCGCACCAGATTGGGCGATCGTCATGCTTAAGGAAATTGATATAGTTTGGAAAAGAGAATGGGAAAAAGAAAGGTATCGCTATCCAGAAAACGGTGACTTTCCTCCAAGAGGCATATCAACTAGAGCATCTTACGGCAATAGCACAGAAACTAAAAAAGCCGGCTCCAATCTTTATCAAAATAGAACTAGATGGTAAATGCTTGCCTACTCTCTTAACTTATCATCTGTTTAGGGCAAACAAATTTATACAAATATGCTGTCGCCACCCATTTATGTATAGGTGGTTTTTTTATAGCTGAACTTGTTCGATATCGTGCCTACATAAGGGGACTCGCTAGCATATATTCCAATAATCGGAATAAACTTAAATTAAATTACCAGTTAAACTCCTGACATAGCTAAACTTTCCAATTTTTGTATTCCCCTAATTGGAAAATTGATATTGCCTCTTCGAGCGGGTTAATTCTATGCTAATTAAAGTGACAGTGTAACGAGACTGACACGGCAATTCAATAGAATAACAGTGTCAGTTCAACGGTAGTTCCAGATGTCTACGTTGAAATATGCAATCCCACCAGAACAAATACAGCCCCAGACCAGAAAGGAGCTAATGCAAAGGTATGCTCCATCAGCTTTCAAGGCGCTATCTAGAAATAGACTGGAGCATTACAGAGTAGCAGCAGGAGTATCAAAAATCCCAGCCGGACATAGCTTTAAACCAGCGCAAGTCCAGATGATGGACGAACTGTTCATTGCGATCCGTAGCGACATCCTCACCTTAAAAGGTTTTGGAGAACAAATAACAACGCCAGGATGGACATTAGACGGATGGTTATGTCAACACTGGAAAATGACGCTCCTAAATTTCCTGAACTCCCCCCGAAACAAGTTGGGGGCAGACCACATAGTAACGATTCAAACAATTTACAGATTACAAATGGAGCAAAAGTCAAATGGCGACAATACAAGAAACTGCGCGTGAAATTTCCCAACTATTCGGCAATCGACCTTGCCCGCTCGATGACTTGAGAACTATCTGTCAGCTTTTGGGTATCGAAGTCAGAGACAACGAATTAGTAGGAGTCGTCGAGTACCAAAATAAGCCAATAGATGCCAAAACATTTCTATTGGGACTAGCGCGTACAATCAAAGAAAGCGATGCCAATGCTAACTTTATCGAAGCGGCATTAGCATACTTAGAAGCACGCGGTATCGGTAAAACACCAGAAACCCCTGAAATATCTGAGGATTTCGACCTCAACACCTTCCGTCTGCAAGTGTATGGCACAACAGAAGCTGCCCCAGGCTCCGACCTCGATTTCATCTTTAGAAAGCATGAAGAAGGTCAACAATTAGCCCAAGAAGCTTTTATGACAGGGCGATTTGTCGCACACAAAACTTATGAAGAACTCCAAAAAAAAGGGGTTACCGGACATCGCAGCGAAGAATTAGAGCAGCAATACGGAGCGACCTTTCAGGGACTGTCGGATCGATCGACCCAAAACATCCACAACATCGGATTTTCTCGCATCTACAACTGGATACAAGCTCAAGCAGTCCCCCAGACAGCGATTGGTTCCTCACACCAGAAGGCGCAGTTGCAACAGGCTCAGAAATAGGCACTTGGGTGGCAATGGAGGTCAACGAAGCTGCCAATGTATTAGCCCGTGAAGTAACAACGGCAGCTTTGTGGGGAATCTGCGCCACCAGCATCGGTGCTGTAGGAGGTGCAGTAACAGCAGCTTCCATCGCCGTCAGCAATAATGCTCGCGAACCTTTAGCACCCACCATCTGCGGCACTATAACCGGAACAATACTGGGTGCAGCACTAGCACTAATAGTGATTTTCAACAAAAAGAGGAGTTTATGCTCGGATTAATCAGTGATGCGCTAAAAGATGCAGCAGTAGGTGTAATTCTCAATGTGGCAGGCAATTCGATGGTGGGAATCATTACAGGCGCAGGCGCTGCGCTTTGCCTGAATCCAGTGGTAATGGCGGGTGCGATCGCGATTGGTTTGGCAGCAGGGCAAGTGATGCGGATGGTAACTTGATATGTCAATTGCATACAACCGATCATCAAAGAAAATACCAGTAACAGCGATCGCATTTACAGTAGGCGCTCTATCAATCTTAGGCATCATGGGTATCGGTTTGATGATGTCGCTCAAAGATAAAACCATCACCCAAACCGACAGAGTTCTGACTGCTAAAGTAAAATTAGCTTCAGCTAACAAAAAGTTTTTCACTTCTACAGTAAGTTTCGATTTTGGCACTCTCAACAACAAAGGAGAGGTAATTATCCAAAATCCTGGCTATCTACAACAAGCCTTACTAGCCGTAGCCGCACAAGATAAAGCTAGAGCGAGACGGATGATTGATGATCGGAAATCTCTAGCTTATCGACAAGAAGAAACATACGCCGCATCTCTGCTCGAACTTGGTATCAAACAAGAAATGTCAAGAGTAGCGCTAGTATCTCCAGACAAAATCGTAGAGTGGAGAGTCTATCAATCCCAAAGTGGGGAATGGAGAAAAGAACCAGTTACGGCGGCTCGAAGACTAAGCCACCTAACGGTGGATTTGATGTCAAATCGATTGGGACAGCACTCCAGATATTCCGTAGATTACTCGAGCGTAGAAACAGTTAGCGGTCTGGGTAAATCCTTAGATGGTGCTACCAAAGCGACTTACGATTTGTACCTCGCCAAAGGGATGGACAGGCAAGTACGAGAATTGCAAGCACTGGAAATCCGCCCAGATTTTAGCGTAGAAAAATCTCTTCTTGTCAAACCGGGTGAATTTGGCTCAGCTATTAAGCCCAAGGATAAACCCAAGAGCAACGCTGAAAACAAGGCGCAACAGAAACCCAACCCTAAAAAAGTCGAACCCATCCCTAAGATCGACAAACCTAAAAAATAGTTGGGGGTGATGTAAATGACTGCCGTCAAGATAAGTGTATCAATCTTGATGATTATTTTCGGCATAGTTTTTGCAGGAACCGCGACCAAATCTAACGCAATTAACTATCTCGATAACACCAATTGGCCTTCTGAACGAGTGAGTAAAAATTCAGGATTCCAGTTCTGGGGTGGAGTGGGCGTGGTGGGAGCGGGACTGGTATTTCTGGCTTGTACACTGCACGAATTGAACGAGACAAATAAAGAAGTAGATAGCGCTACTCCATCTGAAGCAGAAACGCAGCCAACTCCAGAAGTAGCAGCATCTTATGAGGTAAGCAATGTTATTCCATTCCCCCGCCCTGAAGAACCCCCCGTTGGGCAACCACTCAACGAAGATGAATTTGATTCTTTACTCAATGCCAAACTTAACCAAAAGGTAGGAAATCAAAATGTCTAGAGATAGAGACGATCGCAGAGAATTTAACCCTTTGGCAGTGAACGACCCCGATAGTTTAGCCGCAGCAATTCAACAATCATCTGGTACAAACAGTCCGAGAAATGGGAAGATGGTTCCCCCAGGTCCTGCTGGTGCAATGCAACCATATAACGTTTACGTTATGCCGCACGAACAGGCGATGGCACCCGATAAGCCAAAGGTTCCTCAGTTATTTATCCCAATTGTAAGCTGGTGGAAAGTACACCGCTTGCATATCGACCATGAGTGGGTATTTTTCTGGAGATTTGTATCGGTAATCGAAGCATTAGTGCAGCGCCCAGTCAAATCTTTCAAAAACTTAGGTGTAATGACTGGGGTAGTGGCAGGCGGAGCAATTTTTCTGATTGGTTTGTTCGTAGTCAGTGCATGGTTTTTTGGCTCGAAAAACTCAGGCGGCACCTTGAGGAACACTGACGTAGAGCCACAGGAGAATTTTGATTACGACTACAACTTGCCTCAGTATTAGTGTTAAGTCATGAGTGATGGCTGTGGAATTCAAATTGATTGTCGAGTTAGACACAAATAAACATCAAAAAGGAACGCAGCCATGCGATCGAGAACATCCAGACTTAACATCGGTTAGTGATGTAAATAGCCAACCGTTAGGGCATCCGCCTCGAAGAGCTGCAGCGCAACAAACCCATATTCCACAAGCTCTGTCAGATAAATGGGATTGGATATGCGTAGCACTGACAATTTTGTGCTTGTGGCAGATTGCTTCCCCGTCACCCCCTACGGCTCCTAAATCTGGAACGTTCACTTCTTCCTCATCCGCACTCAAAACTGTGCCTAATAAATATACTGGTAAACCGATATTCCCGCTTGGTGGAAAAACCCTTGCTACCACTAGAATCACCGATTTACCGGGTAGTCCTAGACCTAACAACAGGATTCATGCAGGCATCGATTTAGCAGCTTACCAAGATGATGTAGTTGCGGTTCTACCAGGAACAATTGTCGAACTCAAACCAGATTCTGGAGTAGGTGGCATTATCGGCATTGAAAGTAATTGGAAGGGCAAAAAAGTCAAGCTTAGGTACGTTCATCTGGAAAGAGAACCACTGCGATCGTTTTCTCTAGGTCAGAAGATACAAGCCGGACAAAAATTGAGTTACATCAAAAGCAATTTTCCGGGTAGTAGCGGACCACATTTGCATTTAGAAGTTTACATCAATGGCGAATTGCAGTGGCGTCTGCAGGATTTTCTGAAACTAGCCGTTGTTAATCGTTGAATGTTTGAAGGAGAAATTATGAGTAGATTATCTGTTGCTAATCTAAATATGCCCGAAAGCATTGAGGCTTGCGAACATCAATTAAAAATTGTTTGTTATGCTTGGGCGTGCGCGAGCGCTAGTTTTGATATTCACTATGCTGATTTGCTTGCGGAGCTTAAAATGCTTCTGTGGAACGAATACAAAAATCTAGGGGGCACGGCAGTTCAAATTGGTGACATTGCTGAATGGGGAAGAGCCAGGGTTTTTGGGCAGCTTAAAAGTATTGAAGCCTCTGTTGAGAGAGCAGAAAGGAGAAAAGAAGAGAAAATTGTATGCGAAGAATACGATTTTTTGATAAAGCTTGAAGCTATTTCTGAAGTTCTCAAACAAGAAAACAAAAAAGATTTATCACAGACTGTTGATGATGCTATAGAAGGCATTCGCTTGTTTCAAGAGGTCAGCAAGTCAGCATATGCAAGAATTTTCAAGGCGGATGAATATTTGGAAAGTATTCAGCGCTCTACCAAAAAAGATAAACCGGAAGTAAAAGCTTTAAAAGAGCAGATTTCCAGGGGTCGTCAAATGCTAAAGCCCCAATCATAGGCTTGAAAATTTGAAAGCTTTAGGTAATTAGGAGATATTATGCAACGACAAATCACAATCAGATCAGAAACGAAGGCGATGAAAGATTGGATTGATTGGGTATTGGAATGCGTAACGTATGATGATGGCACTTTTGATGGGGGTTGGCTTGAAAGTTGTCAGAATTTATGGAAACAGTCCAGGGGTGATGTAGCACTGTTCGCGCAGCGCTATGTTAGCAAGGATCTGAAATCAGATGGATATCACGATTTTTCAGAATCTGGGTTTAGCTTCTTAGATACCTTTCTAAAAGAGGGAATGAGGCGAGTTGATTGGGCATATGTTGGGCGTTACTTTGTTGACAAGTTAGGTTTAAAATAGAAGTCTAGATTGTGGGAACAATTTGAGTTGATACGGATGGTACAAAGTATCAACAATTTGTGGGAAATTATGTTTGTCTAATTTGTGGAAAACAAGCTCAACGGCACCCGCCTCTTAGAGAACGTGACGACTTTTTGCAAAAGCTTTGTGATGGTCGTATAGTCCACTGTTGAATACACAGATAATCAAGGAGCAAGTCATGTCCAAGAAATTAGCTAAGAAATTTCCATTATTTTCTGGGAATGCTACCCCATATGTTTTTCTATCTCTGCCCAATCACAACAAAATATTCCAGATTGTGTCAACATCTTTTCGTTCTCAGTTTGAGTTAGAGATTGAGCTAAAAAATGCTGGGTTTATTCCCGAAAAAGACTTTCTTGTTTATCCAGATGGAATTTCATATAAGCCGAAAGTTAAAGATTTTTTAGATAGCAGCCCTGCATTTGCTCGTTTCCTACAAAGCGCAGAAGCTATTAGAAAAATCTACAACCCTCGTAAAGAACAATAATGGAAACCAACTCTCTAGCACCACCGCACAGCAGCGAAAATGCAGCGATCGCCTCCAGTAGTGCGATAGGGCATCCGCCCCAAAAAGCGATCGCACCAGAAACTCTGCAAGCAGCGATCGCGAAGTTATTCAACCAAGGTACTCCATCTGAGCAAATTGCTCAAGGGCTGCTTGCTACTACTCCCGAATATTACCAATTGGGGATGAACACCCTGGCGCTGCTTCAGTTTCAAGCAAACATCCTGCAAGGTGTTGGCGCTAGTTTTGAGCCTTATTACACCCATATATTCGATTTACTGTACCAAGCGCTTCTCTGGAACAATCCAGATAAAATTCTGGAGATTTGCGCGACTAAGTGCAATCGCAGAGACTATGCTTTCTGCGAAGTCGCGGTTGATTATATCGAAAAGAACTACGAGCCTTCCTGGTACGAACAAAAGGCACTCCAAAATAAACTGTATCAAATGTATAGGTCGGGAGCGTCACCGGAAGAGATAAGAGCCGAAGTCAGCGGGAAAAATAAGAAATTTAGACATATTGTCGAAGCTGTTGCAGAAATAGCAGTTCAGTATCCTTGCCATCAGACTAAAAGCACATCTGCTCTTGCACAATTTTCTCCATATTGCCAGTCAGCAAAGGAAATCCCACTCTCATTCGATATCGCACAGACTGATTACTCAGCACCAAAATTAGATTTAGCAGAATCGAGCAACATTACGGGATCTCCTCATATCTCTACTGAACCTATTTCGCAGCCAGTTAAAAAGCCTATTGAGGAGTCTGTAGATTATTGGACTCAAGATGAAAGCGCGAGTGAGGAGATGGAAACCGAATCAGTCGAGCGATCGCCTAGCGACCCGATTTTAGAAGAGTTTTCAGACACAATTCTTACAGACACATTCTCTAACTTACCAAATTACTCAAGAGTAGTTAGTGTTAATCCAAAAGCACCGCTTCTGCTGTCGCAACATGAAGAAAAAAATTTACTTTTCACTGTCGCCTCCCTGGAAATTTCTGCCCTAATTGCTGCGCCCAGCGGTACGGGTAAGTCTACTTTTTCCTGGGCTTATATAGATAAATACTATCAACTGCATCCAGACGCCACTTTTTATATTTGTTGTCAAAAAAATGATTTTTGGTTGGGTTTGAGGAATATTCCCGGTGCTGTAGCTCGACCTGACTACGATGAAGAAACTGGCTTATGGAATTTTGAGCCGATTCTAGAACATATTAGAAGGGTTAACTCTTTTTTAAACCAAAGAAGGTTGCTCCATGAAGAGCAGCGAGAAAGCTTACCTAAAATCGTTTTATTTTTGGATGATTATTATTCAATCTGGAATACTATAAGCGGTAGCAAGAAGTATGCAGCTATTAAAGAGTTTATTACGGAATCTTTAGCCAACATCATTACGCTTGGTAGAGAGCTTGGCATTATTGCTGTCATACTTACGCAAAGTTTTAATTTAGAATCCCTCGGACTGACCGATTCTAATATCAGAGATAACCTAGCCATTTTAATATTTGGGAATGTTGTGAAAACCTTGAAAGGGATGCAGGGAAACTATAATGCCCTTTACAAAATTATCAGAAATCCGTTTGTGGTGGGTAGTGATTCTGCCAGAGCGAGAATGCTGAACTTACTAGACAAATTGGTTCCAGTTTCGATGGAACTGCAAAGACCGATCGCATTTAGCAGCATCGGCGATGGGGAAGTAATGTTTTTGCAAGATTATCGCTGGAGCAAAGATTGTAGATTGTCTGACGAACAATTAGATGCTATAGCACAGCGATTTGGTTGTGCGAGAAATGCTTCTAACAATTAGTAGGGGTGAGGTTGATTCGCTCATACTGCTTCGTTTATTTGTGACGTTTCATGGGAGTTGATTATGAAAAAGTTAGCTTACACTTTTGCCAGTGCTACCTTTAAGCTTTTCTTTGGATTGAACTTTGAAGAGATGGAAGTTCTCCAATCTCATCAAACAAAGTGCCTGCATGAACTTCACCATTTTCAAGCACTCTTAACTCAAGAATTGCTAGATGCTGGTTTCGTCCTAGAGAAAGATTTCGTTTCAAATGAAACAACATTTTGGGCTTCGTCAAGAGCATCTATATTTTTACAATCCAGGAGCCGTTATTTTCGCCAGTTTACCCAAGCACTTGAAGATTTGCAAAAATCTCAGGCTGAAATTAAGAAGCATTCAAGATTTTAAGTAAATAGAATAAGTGGAGTCAAACTATGAAAATCAAGTGGACAAGAGTAGTCTTGGTTATCAGCATTCTTGTGCTTAGCGTCAAAAAAGGTTGGTTGTCCGTTCCATCAATTCCATCAATTCCCAATCTACTGAGCAAAGCTTTAATCGGTGTTAGTTTAAAACATCAGACAAATAAGCCGCAATTGGTTCGAGTTAATACCAATTTAACCGATGAAGATATATGGAGTGAAGTTTCCATATCTAAGCAAGATCCAGCGGTTAAAAAAGCTCCTCAGTGTAACACACCCAAGGATAAGTTTTCTAGTTTGATGTATGTGCAAGGATTAGGTGGAAACTATTGCCGTGAAACTGTCAATCAAGATAGAAATAAACTCTGAAAACCTTGCCGTTCCAAATACAAAGCCCGTTGAGGAAGTTGAGTATCTTCCTGTTTCGCGTCAATCAGACAAAAAAGTAGATGTGGTAGCGATCGCTTTGGCAATGTTTTTAGGTATTTTACTTTTTGGCGGCACTCAAGCGGTAAAAAATACTAGCGTTAATATTGCAAGCAAGCAAGGTAAAACTACAGCGGTGTTGACCGCAGATAAACTCAGGCAAGATATAGCAACAGAAGCTCTCAAAAGAGTGCGAAATAAGGAAAACTTTAGGCCGGGCGTATCTGCCCAGTGTATGTTTTGGGTGCGGTCTGTGCTTGAGAGTAAAGGTATAAATCTACCAGTGTCGCAACAGCCATTTGATGAGTTAGTGCGGGGAAATGTGGCAGCACCTGGGATGGCTCAATCGTTGTCTGGGGCTGATATAGGAAAGCAAATTTATCGAATACAAGATCTCATGCCAGGGGATTTGGTTTTTTACCTTGACACTTATGGCAATGACCCCGAAGGAAGTATAACTCATGTGGGATTTTTTGTAGGAAACAAGAAAATCGCGCATCGACCTACTGCTTCTGGGCGGGTGAAGTTAGATTCAGTCACCAAATACAAGTTCGGTGTAGGGGTGCGAATTCACGACAAATTCTTGAGGGGTGTATCATGAGTAAGTTACGATTTGCTCTCATCGGTGCATCAGTAGCAGCGTTGTTCGCCACTCCTATCAATTCGAGTGTAGAAAAGCTGTTATGTGAAACAAAAACACCCTTATGTTATGGGTGGCGATCGCCGGATAAAATATTGAATGAGACTCAGAAAGCAGCGGTTATTGGGCTGGGCTTAGGAATTGCAATTGCTGGGAATAACGAAAATAAATCAAAAACTCAATTACTGAATCTGACGCCCGATGAGGTTGCTACGCTGTGTTTGGCGGTATTGTGCTTAATATTGGCTAACTCGTCCAAGTACAAGGAAACTACGGAGAAAGTTGCTTCAGATGTAAGAGCAAATCTTGCTAAGGGTAAAGCTTCACCTAGTTTGAGCTATCTTTTCAAGGATTTGAAATCCCCCGGTGTGCTGGCTATTGGTGCTGCTGAGGGGAATCTAACTATTGATGGGAGGAAAACTAGCAATTATTTCGGCCATACCGACCCAGGTAACAGCGCACATAACAGGGGATTTTGTTCGTGGCAGGCGGGGCCAGTTTCTTCTGTGCAAGAGGCGGATATTAAATGCTTGAACAGAATTCGATCTCGCATCGGTCACGTCAGCAGTTTGTTTGAGGATGCCGGATTGGATGTGAGCAAACATAAAAGTGCAGCTGTGGCTGCTCTTGACTTGTGGAATCAAGCGAATCCCTGTGTGTATCAGCGATTTCCTTCTGCTTATGCTGCTGCATTGAAACAAGGAAGGTCAGGTCAACAAGCTAGAGTCCATGCCAGGGTAGAAGCTTTTAGAAAAAATGGCGTTCTTTCGGCTAATGGTTTGTTTAAAATTTGTCGCACCAGTAAGTTTTATATAGATAGATTCCCCTACGCCGTTGGTAGCGAACAGTGGCGCTATAACTGCATCAAATTCGATCAATTGCGCCGTCAAAAACAAATCGAGCGAGTTTTATCTATTAATTAGCTAAGTATGTACACCAAAATTCGTTCTCCTCCTGCCATATAGACACAGACAATAACTATCTAATCATCTGAGGACAAAATTATGAAACAAAGACAAACCAAGCATAATCTTTCTCGCCCTGAATTTGGTCAAATCATACAATTTCCCCAACTTCAATCGGCTCCAATAAATAAAAAAACTACCAAACAGCCTTTGGCGTTAGCTGTTTGGGCGAGCCTTTGCATTTGTGGGGTGGCGTTTGGAATAGGATGTGTGGGTGTTGATTTACTTTCTGACAAACAAGAGCCATTAGCTATTAAGGATAGTAAGAGCCGAACTAGAATTAGCAGTTTTTTAGAGAGGGTGGCTGTTGCTTCGTCAAAAGAGTCAAACGATCTGAACACAGTTAGCGAAGATGATTTTTCCAAGTTGAGTGCCGCCGAAAAACCCGAACAAAAGCCACTCACAAGACCGCCATCAAAAGTCGGACGAGCCTACAAAGATGGTCTTCAAAAACAAGTGACAGTACCCTCAGCATCTTTCCAGCTACCCACGCTACCAGAGCGAACTAAAGTTCCCCATGAGTTGATACCCAAAATATCAATTCCTACACCAAAATTGCCCGCAACGCCACCAGCACCTAAAATAACAATCCCAAATTTATCAAACGCCTAGATACCCCCGTTGTAATCGCCGCACTTGGACGCCTCAAGAGTTAGAGATCGATCGCTGCTGAAAAATAGCTACAGTTGTAGCCGGATCGGGAACGTCACTACTAAGATTGAAACCTTCGTAGCCTCTTGCGATCGCGTTTTCACGGTACTCGATGAGCCACAAGATCTCGCTGACAAACCTGACGCAGTGACGCTTCCCATCCGCACCGACTGGAAACTGTTTTCGAGTGCGATCGAATTTTTGTGATGCAGCAAGGCAAAATTGTCGAAGATGGCACTCATGCCAACTGGAATTTCAGCTTATATTTTCCGGAAATATAGGATAATCGATGTTTATAAATCTCAATCTAAATAATTCTACCTACTGTATACATCCAGATGGACAACCTGTACACCTTCAAATTCAACCGCACCTCAACCTTAACCTCCCTTTGTGAAGGGCTAATTGACCCAATTGAATACTATGAAGCCCGAAAAGAACTATTTTCCTTATCATTAATGGCAGATTACGACCAACTGGTATGTCTATCTGCACTCACCAAAATCGACAAACACTGGTATCAAATAGAAACTGCCAGAAAAGTCCTCAGACAACTAGGAGGACGCGCCTTACTTGCCGATGAAGTAGGATTGGGGAAAACCATCGAAGCGGGACTCATCTGTTCCGAATACTTCGCAAGAGGAATGATTCAATCTCTATTAGTTCTTACTCCAGCTTCTCTCGTCTCCCAATGGCAATCGGAATTACTAGAAAAATTTAACATAGATACCGTCACCACCGACGACACCGGACGGCAACTTTCCCCGGAAGAATTCTGGACATCTCATCGCAGTATTATCGCCTCTCTCCACACCGCCAAATCTCCTAAACATTATGCCCACGTTACTCAAAGAAATTGGGATTTAGTCATTGTGGATGAAGCTCACCACTTAAAAAATCGTACCACACTTAATTGGAAACTGGTCAATGCCCTGAATAAAAGATATATTTTAATGCTCACCGCTACCCCCGTCCAGAACTCTTTAGTAGAACTGTTTAATCTTCTCACCCTCCTGAAACCGGGCTTATTAAAAACTGAAGCTGCATTTAAAAAAGAATACGTTGATTCTAAAAACGGACGAGTTCCTAAAAATTCCGAAAAACTGCGTCAGCTAATGCGGGAAGTAATGGTACGGAATACTCGTTCTTTGGTAGACGTGAAATTACCTAAACGGTTTGCTACTACCATCACCGTTACTCCTTCTGCTGGCGAACAGAAACTCTATCGAGATTTAACTGAATTTTTACGGAATTCTGGCGAAAATTTAGATAAACTATCAATTAATAATCTCTTAATGAGAGCGGGTTCTTCCAGTCGCGCCTTAGCCGAGACATTGAAAAATTTATCCCAAAGATTACCGGATGAAGAATGGAAAAGTTTTACCAGACGCGCTGCCCAAATTAAACAAGTAGAAAAAGCTAAGCGCCTGATAGAGTTATTAAAGCAATCTCACACGAAAACTATCGTTTTTACTACCTTTAAAGCCACCAGTAGTTACTTAGCAGAAACTTTTCGAGAGGCGGGGATTGCTTTTGCTGAGTTCTTAGGAAGTATGTCTCTCAAAGAAAAAGATGCTGCCATAGACGCTTTTAGAGACAACGTTCCTGTTTTGTTGGCATCCGAAACTGGTGGAGAAGGACGTAATATACAATTTGCTTCGGCAATTGTCAACTACGATTTACCTTGGAATCCAATGAAAATAGAACAGCGCATCGGCAGGATTCACCGCATCGGACAAACTCAGGACGTGTTTATCTTCAACTTTTGTCAAAAGGATAGCATAGAAGAATATATCTTGCGAATTCTCCATGATAAAATTAATATGTTTGAATTAGTAGTGGGAGAAATAGAGACTATTTTAGGTAATGTAGATGAAGAGTTTGATTTTAGTGAAGCTATTGTCGATATTTGGTTAAAGCATCAAACTCCATCAGCCCTAAATACAGCTTTTGGACAGTTGGCTGATGAGTTAATTAAGGCGAAAGATGAATATCGAGAAACCAGTGAATTAGAATCTCAAATATTTGGAGAAGATTTTGAAGCTTGAACAGTTAGAAGCGATTCGCTCGGTGAGGTGCAATGAGTTCAGATCCAATTCTTAAAACTTTAGCAAAGCTTGTGGAATTACATGAGGGAGTCGCAGAAATTACTGAGTCACAAACTCTAAATGTATTGTTAACAGATAACATCGCCAAAGCCTTGTCGGTTGAGCCGGAAACTACTTTCAGTACGAAAGCAGATATTGACGATACCTATTTTGTTAGCTATCATTCAGAACTATTAAATAAGTTTTCTTCCCTGTTAGCTTCTAGAGGAAGCGTTACCGCTTTGGGAGTAAAGTACGATGGCTATTTGAAAACCACGGGCTTTGAAAAAATAGTAGATTCTAAAATAGTACTGCAAAATGGTTTAGTTCGCTATCTGTCAGCTACTCCATCAATTACTCGTTATATTTGGTGTCACGTTGCTTATACGGCTAATGCTGATGAAAAAAGAATTGGTATGGTTGATTTTATAATTAACGAGTTAACGGGGGTAACGCCTGTAGAAATTGGTAATGCTTTATTATGGACAAGTGATAGAGTTGCGGTTGATAGTGATACTGTTAAACCAGAAATATCGCCAGATGAGTTATCTAATTTGGTTGAAAATACGGCAGCCAAATTGATTAAAAGTGAGTTGAGTAACTGGTGTAATAAGTTAAGTAGAGCTTGGCAACGTGATGAAGAAAGGTTGAATAGTTATTATGGCTCGATTAGTCAAGAAATTAGACGCAAAATTGAGTCTAAGGGTTTAGAAGGTGAGTCTAAGGAAAAAGAATTAGCACGGATTGAAGCTACTAATAGAGAACTGTCCAGAAAAAAAGCTGATGTAAGGGAGCGTTACGCTTTGCAAGTAGAAGCTTATTTGCATAGCGCGATGATTATCCATTTACCAACGGTACATATTAAATGTGAATTGGTCAGGAAGAAGTCTAAACGAACTGTTACCTTGGTGTGGAATCCTTTTACTAAAAATATCGAAACTCTACGTTGCGAGATAACGGGAGAGCCTGTTTATAACTTTTATTTAGACGAGCGGGATGCTAAAATTATTTCGCCAACAGTTTGGGGAACTTTGTAGTACATCGTCACCAAAATTTGCTACCAGGATATAGCATACTGTAACGGTTTCAACAGTTTGACTGATTCGAGAAACTAAAGAATTTACTTTATAAACTCGCTTTCACTCGCTTAGGATTAGGTTATAAAAAAATTTCTTTATAAATTATGACATACAGTTCAGT
Organism: Aerosakkonema funiforme FACHB-1375; assembly: GCF_014696265.1. Lineage (GTDB taxonomy): Bacteria > Cyanobacteriota > Cyanobacteriia > Cyanobacteriales > Aerosakkonemataceae > Aerosakkonema > Aerosakkonema funiforme_A. Next base: position 105,793 of record NZ_JACJPW010000010.1, read on the forward strand.
GCAACCAAATTCCCTGCTGCGTGCTGCTACTTTGGCAGAACTTCAGGAGAAAGGGCAATTACTCATCCGCCTTAACCAACAGACTATTGCGCTGTTTTACAGTAAGGAGCGAGTTTATGCGATCGACAACCGCTGTCCGCACATGGGCTTTCCCTTGCATAGCAGCGTGTGCAAAGATGGCATTGTCACCTGTCCCTGGCATTACGCACGCTTCGATCGACGCAGCGGTGGCACTTTCGATTCCTGGGCAGATGATGTACGATCGTTAAGAGTACAGGTTACTGACGGCGAGATCTGGATCGATCTCTCAGTGCAAGTAAATCCAAAAGCGCATCAACAACAGCGATTACAGGATGGTTTAGAGCAGGGAATTTCACTTGTGATTGCCAAATCAGCGATCGCTCTTTTAGATTTGGGCGTAGAATTAACAGAACCGTTTCAAGTTGGTTTAACCTTCGGTACTCGCTACAACAAAGCAGGATGGGATACCGGACTGACTATGCTTACCTGCATGATGAATATCATGCCTTATTTGGATGAGAGCGATCGCCCCCGTGCTTTGTATCAAGGACTGTCTGCTGTGGCACGAGATTCTGCTGAAGCACCACCGCATTTTCGAGTACATCCTTTACCTACGGCTAATCTTGACTTTCCTACCCTAAAAGCTTGGTTTCGTCAGTTTATCGAACAGCGCGATCGGGAAGCAGCAGAACGCTGTTTGATGACAGCCGTACAATCGGGAATGAGCCGAACTCAGATTGCCGAAATGTTATTTGCGGCTGCAACTGACCATCGCTACCTTGATGTCGGTCATGTTCTAGATTTTATCAACAAAGCTCTGGAAGCATTGGATGCGATCGATTGGCAAGAAGCACAACCCATACTAGCAAGCTTGGTGACTGGGTTAGCAAATGCAACGCGGATGGAAGAATCAAGTTCTTGGCGTTATCCAGTGGATTTGGTTGCTATTCTGGAAACTGCATTTCAACAGTTACCTACTGCGCTGGAATCTGGACAATTGCAACGAGGACAATGGATTCAACCCCCAGAGTTAGTATCTGTTTTGTTAGGCGATAATCCACAAGCAATTGCAGATAGTTTGTTGAATGCGCTGCAATCGGGTTGCACGGAGGTACAATTAGCTCAAATTGTTGCTTATGCTGCTGCTCTAAGAGTCGCTCGCTTCAATACCAATAACGACCACGGAGATTGGAACAGCGCCCATCATCCTTTTACCTTTGCTAATGCTGTACACCAAGGTATCCGACGAGTACCAACAGTCGAACTTTTACGTGGTGTATTCGATGCGGCAATGAGCGTCTATCTGAATCGATTTCTCAATGTTCCACCTGCTCGATTACCAGAACCAAAAGATACTATTGCCGATCCAGAATCGTTACTCTCTAGCTTACCAGAATTGCTCGATCGCCAGCAACAAGTTAACGAAACGGGACGATTAGTGGCGCAATATCTCTACAGTGGTGGTAAGCCGGAACGCTTGATGGCAATACTGGCCAAACTGATGTTACGAGAAAACCGGGATTTTCACGTAATTCAGTCAATCGAAGCTGCTTTTCGACTGTATACTCAGTTGGCAGATCCGTTGGAAGGTGTGCCTGTGTTGGTAGCAACGGCGCGATATTTGGCGGCTCATGCACCGAGGATGCGATCGCATGAACAAACTTATCAGATGGCGTATCGGTTGCATCAAGGCTTAAGATTATTTGAAGAAACAGATGAGTCAGTTGGCGACGGCTAACGTTGACCGATCTGATAAGCACAGCGTCGTTCTCTGGCTATAATATGCTCTTTCCGCTGAAGTGCTTGCTTTAAGTTAAATTTATCCTCAAGGCTGGCTCTCCCGTAGTTGTGGTGATAACGCTGGCGAATGGCATCGGGATGACCGGATATTTACTCACGACAATAGAGGCTTTGGTTGTGATTATTACTACATCATCTCATCAACAAACTTTAAATGAGTTGTTTACCTTCATTACTCCATCAACATGAATCCATTGGGTCGCTCGAATACTCCCACCGTCCACAACTGCAAAAGATTGAAATGTCATTATTTTTTATCGTATAGCGGGTTAGCGCTAGCGAGTTTTTATCTAGTTGTAGTGATTAGTGTTGTCATTCAAGAGCAACATAATTTTCGGACTGGCTGCATCATCAGTTGTTTTAATGGATTGCTAACAATTATTCTGGTTTCCCCGGCTTTGTTATTAGCAAGTTTATTAGGGATAGCCGTGAAAGAATTTGATGTGCGAAATTGGTTTCAAATAGCACCATATATAAGTTTTACAGCCTTATTAGTGTATTTAATGGGAACTGGTTTAGAGAAACTAGGATGCTATCTGATAAATCGTCTTAGACGGTCGCCGCTTGGACGCCTCAAGAGTTAGAGATCGATCGCTCTTGAAAAATGGCTACAGTTGTCGCCCTATTCGGAACGGTGCAAGACCGAAGTCTCTGTAGGCAATCTCTGTAGAGACATTTCATCAACGTTTTTACAAGGATTCTAGCTGTGTAAAGAAGTTAGTTGTATCAAAAGTCTCCGTAATCGACACACTAATCGGCTCTACTGCCGCATCGGTGACTCTGACGGTAATGATTTGGATTATACGATCGGGCCACGTCCTTCTCACTGTGGTTGCGCTTTCGATTACGCAAGCATTTTAAAATTTGAGTCCAGCTTCTGAGGAAATGCTCTAGTATTTCTACACTCGGATAGAGGAAAAATGAATGTCGTCCAATACTGTTGATAGTGGCGAGCCCAAAAACAGGTATAAAATAGCGGTGCAGAAGTTGGTAGTATTTGGTAGTACAGGGATTATTGGATGCAGCATGATTGAATATTTTGATACTCAGGATAATTGGCAAATGAAAAATAGCAGCTAATGGGATGAACAGATGTCTTCTAAATCTCAACGACCGCTTTCTTGGCTGTGGCAGCAATTTCAACTTAAACCGGGTAAGCCTTCTATCGCTGCTTTTTTGCAGACTCTTGTATTAGTTTTGGTTCCCATTGGGATAGGAGTGCTGTTAGGTCATCCAGCAGAAGCTGCGATCGCAGTTATGGGAGCATGGATGGTCGGACTGGTAAACGTGGAGGGAGTGTATCGCCAGAGGGCAACCGCTAAGATTGCAGCCGCTCTTGCTATTACAGCCATGCTGTTGCTTGCCAATCTGGTTCATGGCATCCTTTGGCTATCGACTCTAACGACTTTTGGAGTGATGCTTATTGTAGGCTTGGCCAGTCTATACGGTCAAGCAGCGGCATCGATCGGCCTGGTTATGTCGATTATGTTTATCGTTGCACTGGCAAAATTTGCTACATTTGCCAATTTGTCTGCGGTACTTGAGCAATGTGCGCTGTGTTTGGCAGGTGGAATATGGGCAATCGTGGTTTCGTTGGGATTGTGGGTACTGCGTCCTTACGCCCCTGTTCTCGAATCAGTTGCCAATTGTTATCAGGCATTAAATCAATTAGTTATATCAGCAGGTGAAAGAGCGGCCAATCCAGAGGATCTCCAAGAATGGACAAACCGCTTCTTGCAAGCCCAGGATAATTTTACTCAGGCTTTAGCGGGAGCCCGTAGCGTCTGGTCGGCTGTATGGACTTCTCAAAGAACCGCCAATCTGCGGGGAAATCAACTGCTCGTTTTAATGGAGGATACATCCCAAATTACTTCTTCAATTGTGGCGTTAGTCGAACAGTTGTCGATTTCATCAAATCATCTGCTATTTCAGCAGTTGCAGCCAGAAATTCAGCAAGCGATCGAACAGTTGAGTTGTACATTGCAACAAATGTCAAAGGCGATTACAAAAGCAAACGTTTCTGTTCATCTCGAAGCTCTAAATCGAGCGCTCGAAGCTCTGGAATATCGGTGGCAAACTATACGCGCCCAACTACATAACCAGAGCGTTGCTGTTGAACCAGAGGAATATACACAAGTAATTAGCCTGGGCAAGATTGGCGCTATTGTCAAACGGCTGACAGAACAGGTTTATTCAGATGCAAAGTTGACTGCATCTTTACAAAAAGGAGACGGTCGAAGCATCGTTAATCCAGTGGTTAGCCAGACAAGGCCATCAGCACTTTCTTCTATTCTCGAACCGTTAAAAGATAATCTCACGTTTGATTCTGTCCTCTATCGCCACGCGCTGCGACTGGCGATAGTTGCTACGATCGCAGAACTAATTGCCTCAACATTGCACATTTCTACAGGTTATTGGATTACTCTAACCGCTGTAGTTGCTTTGAAGCCGAACTATGGCGGTACTTCTCAGAGTATCCTACAGCGGGTGTTGGGTACGGTGTTGGGAGGCATGATTGGGATTGCGATCGTTATACTAATTCACAATTCATGGGTAATAACGGGGTGTCTTCTTCTGTTGATTTTCACGGCAGTGGCAGTGCAATCCTTGAGCTACAGCTTGTTTATTACACTACTCACTCCGGCAATTATTTTGCTACTGAATGTGACGAGCAACGGTGGTTGGCAAATTGGAGTGATACGAATTGTTGATAGTTTGGCTGGAGGTTTATTAGCACTACTTGGCAGTTATTTGTTGTTTCCTCAATGGGAAAGGCAGCAACTTCCTGCCCAATTAGAAAAGACAATTAGAGCCAATCTTGCTTACTTTGAACAAGTGATGGCTGATTATATCGACTCCAACCAAGATGCGTCTGCTGACTCAATTGCCAAAGAGCGCCGTCAAGCGGCACTGGAGAATGCCAACGCCAACGCCGCCGCACAACGCTTGTTCAGCGAACCTCGTCATATCCAAGGAGACGTTGAACCGATCGCCACCCTGATACTGTATCTTCGCGCCTTTTTCAATTCGATCGTCACTCTGGCAGAACATCGTCGGGAATTGAGTGGAGAGTACCGATGTCAAGAGTTGAAGCAATTCGCCAATACTATTGTTGGGGTGATGGAGAATTTAGCTGATGCGCTGCAACAACAACAGCCACTCAGACCCTTACCGGATCTCGATTCTTATCTCGAAGCGATACGCACTCGCGTCGAACAACTTCATGTCCAGCGTGCATCAGAGTTAGCATCCGCTAATCGCAGGGTAACACCGACACTGCAAGCGATTCTCCAAGGCACTCCCATTTTCACGCAACTCGATCGGATTGCCTCAGAAATTGCCAGTCTTCATAATGCGATCGTTAGGTGGCGATCGCACTTACGGTAATAAAAAAAGCTCTAACATATATTTTAGGCTATCGAGGTAAATATATGAGTTACTATGTGTTTGGTTTTCAAGACATTGACCAAACAAAAATCATGCTTGTTGGGGGTAAAGGCGCTTGCCTGGGGGAACTTTCCAGGATTGAAGGAATACTCGTACCAGATGGTTTTTGTATTTCTACTGAAGCCTTTAAAAGAATCATTGGAGAAACGTCGTCAATTAACGAAATACTCGCTCGGTTATCGCTACTGAATGTAGATGACCGGGATAAAATCAGTGAACTTAGTAGTGAGATTCGCAGGCTCATCGAAGGGATAGCCATCCCGGAAGATATTAATCAAGAAATCGCCCGCTTTCTCTCCAGACTGGGAGAAAAAAATGCCTATGCAGTCCGCTCCAGTGCAACTGCAGAGGATTTACCGACAGCCTCCTTTGCAGGTCAGCAGGATACCTATTTGAACTTGATCGGAAAAGAGGCAATCTATCAGCACATCAGCAAATGCTGGGCATCGCTATTTACCGAAAGAGCAGTAATTTACCGCCTGCAAAACGGCTTCGATCACCGTCAAGTCTACCTGTCTGTAGTTATTCAAAAGATGGTCTTCCCGCAGGCGGCAGGAATTTTGTTTACTGCCGATCCCATCACTTCTAATCGGAAAGTGTTATCCATTGATGCGGGCTTCGGACTTGGTGAAGCCCTAGTTTCCGGTCTGGTGAATGCTGATAACTATAAAGTGTGCAACGGCAAGATTATCGATCAGAAAATATCCACCAAGAAGCTAGCTATTTATGCCTTAAAAGATGGCGGTACGAAACAACAGGAGATTGAACCCCAGCAGCAGAATAGGCAAGTGTTGACGGATGAGCAGATTTTGCAGCTTGAGCGCATCGGTAGGACGATCGAAGCACATTTCGGTCACCCCCAGGACATCGAATGGTGTTTGGTTGATGGCACATTTTATATTGTCCAGAGTCGGCCCATCACTACTTTATACCCCATCCCTGAAGCAAACGATCGAGAAAATCACGTCTATGTATCTGTTGGTCATCAACAAATGATGATCGATCCCATGAAACCATTGGGATTGTCTCTATTTCAGCTAACCGCTGCTCGACCCATGTATAAAGCAGGTGGAAGGTTGTTTGTTGATGTCACTGACGAGTTGGCTTCTCCTGTCAGAAGAAACATTCTAGTAAATGTCCTGGGCAAATCCGATCCGCTCATAAAAGACGCCCTCACGACCATCCTGGAGCGGGGAGATTTTATACAATCGTTACCAGACGATCGAAAAGAACAGAGTTCTGGTACAAGCAATAAATCTCCATCGCCTGCGGATTTTCAAACACTAAACGAATACGCTCCGTCCATCGTTTCTGACTTGATTAAGGAGAGTCAAATATCGATGGACGAGCTAAAACATAATATTCATACAAAATCAGGAGCGGCTCTGATTGATTTTATTCTGGAAGATATCCAGAAATTAAAGAAGAGTTTATCCGCTCCCCAAAGTTTTGGTGTGATTATGACTGCTATGAATGCTTCATCATGGCTCAATGAAAAAATGAACGAGTGGTTAGGTGAAAAAAACGCAGCGGATACGCTTTCTCAATCAGCACCTAACAATATTACTTCGGAAATGGGTCTGGCACTATTGGATGTCGCCGATGTGATTCGTCCTTATCCAGAAGTAATTGAGTATTTGCAACAGGTAAAAGAGGATAACTTTCTAAATGAATTAGTGAAGCTTGAGGGTGGACAGGAAGCCCAGAACGCGATCGCTACTTTTCTCAACAAATACGGAATGCGATGTGTCGGAGAAATCGATATTACGAGAACCCGTTGGAGCGAAAAACCAACAACGCTTATTCCTATGATTCTCAATCACATCAAAAATTTTGAGCCTGGTGAAAGCGATCGCAAATTTGAGCAAGGGCAACAGTCGGCTTGGCAAAAAGAACAAGAGTTATTAGCACGATTGAAACAATTACCGGATGGCGAACAAAAAGCCAAAGAAACAAAACGAATGATTAGGCTAGTTCGGAATTTCATCGGTTATCGCGAATATCCAAAATACAGCATGATTAATCGCTACTTCGTTTATAAGCAGGCTTTACTGAAAGAAGCTGAACAATTTGTACAAGCCAACGTTATTCATGAAAAAGAAGATATTTACTATCTCACTTTTGAAGAATGTAGCGAAGTCGTCAGCACAAATAAAGTGGATTACCAGATAATCAGCAAACGAAAAGACGAGTACAAATTTTATGAAAAACTAACTCCCCCACGTGTTATTACGTCTGACGGTGAAATTATTGTAGGTAAGTACAAACGAGAAAATCTCCCAGCCGAAGCTATTGTAGGTCTACCTGTTTCTTCCGGAGTGATAGAGGGACGAGCGCGTGTCATCTTAAACATGGAAGATGCCGATTTAGAAGATGGAGATATATTAGTCACCTCCTTTACTGACCCTAGCTGGACACCATTGTTTGTATCCATAAAAGGTCTAGTCACCGAAGTTGGTGGACTGATGACTCATGGAGCAGTTATCGCACGTGAATATGGCTTACCAGCAGTTGTCGGAGTGGATAATGCTACCAAACTGATCGAAGATGGGCAGCGAATTCGCGTGCATGGAACAGAAGGGTATGTAGAAATTTTATAATGGGGAAGATGTTGTAATCCCATCCACAAATAGAAGCGATCGCTTCTAGTGAGAGAGAACCCTTGAACCTGTGGTAATTTTCGCCTTAAATCATCTAAATTTGGGCAATTTTCTGATTAGAACCGCTCTTGGAGTGCGTTCTCTTTGTCGGCAGTTATCAACGTTTAAGTAGGTGGGCGTGAATAAACGCCAGTATGTGAAAAGATGTAAAGAAGAGAGATAAATGGAGGTGAATCGGCGTATGGGATGTCGGCTGAGGATCTGGCTCACAACACAGGAAAAGCAAACCCTAGAAGAACTCAGGAGAGCAAAAAGCGTATCACAGCGCACGAAGGATAGAGCGGCTGTGTTATTACTGAATGCGCGAGGGTTAAAAAATGAGCAAATCGCCCAAGGACTGGGCTGGGCATTATCAACAGTACGGTACACGATTCATCGTTGGGAGAAAAAAGGATTGGTAGGATTGTGGGATAAACCTGGAAGAGGAGGAAAACCAAGATACTCGGAATCGGATTTAGTAGCGCTAGAAACTTATATTCAAACCAATCCCAGGAGTTATAACTCGAAACAATTAGCGACCATATTCAGGCAAGAGTGTCTAGTTAATTTGAGTCCCGACAGAGTAAGACGGGTACTCAAAAAAAGGGGTGGGTTTGGAAGAGATTACGGCCAAGTCCACCACTGCCGAAATCAAGTTATTATGAGTGTTTTAAACAAGCAGACTTATTAATGCTTAAGCTTTGGTCAGAGCAAGGTATAATCCGTCTGAAATATGCGGATGAAAGTGGATTTGAACGCACGAGCAACATAGGTTACAGCTATATTCGTCGAGGTGAACAACAGCATATACACCAACCGCGTCGAAGAGGGAAAAGGCTGAGTGCATTAGGGTTTTTACAACCCAAGAAGAGTTTTGAATATGGTTTAGTTGTCGGAGGGTTCAATAGCGAACGGTATGTCAAACTGATGGATTGGCAAGCCGAAAAAGCGGCAACACATCTGGAGAAAACGGGTCAAATAACCGTAATAATTCAAGACGGAGCATCATTTCATCAAAGCAAATCAGTCAAACAGCATTGGCAGCGTTGGCAATCGATGGGTTTATATTTATTCTTTTTGCCACCCTACTCACCACAAATGAATCGGATCGAAGATGAATGGTTACATCTGAAAAGAGATGAACTATCCAGCCGCGTTTTTGAAGATGAATATCTGCTGGCTATGGCATTAATTGCTGGGATTGAGAGCCGTGCTTTTCGATGCGGGTATGAAGTGGAACGGTTTAAATTCAGTTAAGTAATTAGGATGAAATTTAAGAGTTAGTTACCTAATTTGTCAGAAAAATTTCTGTCCGTATCAGGGGATAGAGTTGGGGAAAATGAAAGAGCGTGGTTACACCGCTCTTTCATTTTCCCCACGTCCAACCTAAGTATTTCCGTTTACACTGGTATTGCTTGAATTGACAATATCAGTGGTCAATTTACTGTGCGCGATCGCATTCATAAATTGGTGTGCCGATCCGATCGCTTGTTGTCTTTACATCTTTTCACATACTGGCGTTTATTCACGCCCACCTACTTAAATCACCCCAGTCGGCGGCACCACGCTGGCGGTGGCGCGTCAGCGCCATCCCTACCAGGTTTTTATTCAAGCTTTGCTTTTTGATCCCCGTAATTTCCGAGTGTGACAGTTGAGGGTGCCGAATGTGGGCTGTATTCGCTTTCTATCGAACTAAACCTAAATTCAGCAATTCTTGTGGCGATGCCAACACGTCAATTCCTACAAAGAAAATTTGACCTTCAGGATTGAGTAAGAAACGCCATGCCAGGTTGATACCGACCTTGTCGTCAAACCAGGGAGTTTGCACTTTCCCCGTCACTTTAATCTGGGTGAATCCTGCAACGGCAGGCTCAGAGACCCCTTGTTCTGGCAACAGCTTGAGTCCGTAGCATTCATCTCGCATATAGGCGAGAATCTTCTCCGGTCCTGCGATCGGCTCTTGGAAAGGTGGTTTCAGGGCACCTTCTGTCGCAAATAAAGCCACAGCCGCCTGGAAGTCAAAGGCGTTCATATTGTCCATGTAGCTCAGGACAGTCGCATTGTCGATGCCCTTAATGCTTACTCTGGTTCGAGGTGCAGCCTCTTTAGGGGCAATTACAGGTTCTTGGACTTTTGCAGTACCACCCGTTGGGGCATACCCCATGTTGACCACAACATCCTGGAATACGGTGAGTTGCTGTCCTCCTTCCAGTTGACGGATGGCTTGGAGCAAATCGGCTGCCTGCGCGGACAGTTTATAGTCTTTTGGAATGGGAGCCACGATTCCCTGTTTCATCCACTCGCTTAACTGATACCAGAAGCCCAACTTAACATTCGTGCCAAACGACGAATAGGTGCGGCAGATGGGCGTATCCGTGTGGTTGACCAGATCGCACATCACTTGCGTTTGCTGCCTAGCTGGCATCTGCTTAATTTCAGTCAGGGTTGGTTCTGCAAATACCATATTGACGACCTGCATAGCTGCGGGAGTAATGGTCAATCCCATTTCAGTATAAGCAAACCAAAGTAAAGCTAACTGATCCTCAGCACTAAGCTGATTGAATGATTGAACGATCGCTGGAACCGAATTAGAAACTTGAGTATCAGGAAAAATAGAGCGGGCTGAATCGATAGTAAAAGACATGATTAAAACCTCAAAAAGAACGTGAAGTTTGAAAATTGGCATCACCCAAAAAATCAAACTCGAAATACATTGAAGATGGAAACAGTTTAATCAAACAAACCATCTACAGTTTGTCGAAACGCAATTAAAGCATGATTGGATTGTAGGGGTTTCAGGTCTTCAAATAGTTGAGCGGATATTTCCGGGGTAACGATCGTTTTGATTTCAATATTGGTGTTATAGCCAGCCATATCTCCCATACGTCTCCCATGACTGCCTGCACCCTGTGCTGGAATGATTGTGTAACCAGATACCCTTAATTTTGTTAGTAAGTTGATGAGTCGATCTTGCAATAGCGCTTCACCAATCATGGTAACGAGAACACCGGATGTTAACGAAGTAGACATAAAACCTCTAAAAACGACTGTATTTTGGATTAGAAGTACTCAATGAACTAATTGCGTTCTGTCACCTTGAGAGAGAAAGTGTGATTGGTCAGAATTGCAACGTTTCTGTACCCTATTGATGTCAATTCTTTGATTAGTTGCTTCATACTGGCTGGATGAACGATCGCCCACAGATTGAGACTGAGGCAAACACAAGCTAAGGCTAGCAAAATGTAGGTTGGAGCCATCACCACTCCAATGCTGAACCAGGTAAAATCATGCCATAACAAAGTCAACGCGAAAAAGCTTGCAGCGAATACTGACAAATACACCTGAGTTAAGTGGCTAAGCTGGCTGACAAGTGATACTGTTCCCAGGGTAAGTAACAAATTTGCTGGCACTAAAAAAGCGCAAATTGCGATGCAATGATTTCGGGAAAACTCAAACAGGAAATTCATTTCTAACATTCATTGAACCTGGAATTTTTTCAGGATAGAGACTTATAGGTCGCTATACCACTTCTGTTTATGAATTTTGGTTTTGAAAATACTTGATTGGCGACCGAAAGATAATTATAAACCACGTATAGATATTATTAAAGGTGGTCTTACAACAGTTTCCGATCGTCAAAAAGCAGAATCAAACTCAATCACATCAAGTTATTTTGAAGTGCCAAAGAGACCATTAATTGTTTCCATCATGTCTTTTAGGATCTTTCTTCTCTCTCTTATTTTCATTGGACTCTGCTTTCGGTTTTTTGGCTTCTTTGTTCCCTTTTTTTTGCTTTGACATAACGCTTTCAATTTTAGTGAACATCAGCTGAAAGTTAAATTTGCTGTTGATTAATAGTACCGCTAACCAACAAGAAATCATTTATCAAACACCTAGATAGTTGGCAGATTCCAAGTAATCCAAGTAATCCAAGTAATCATTGTGTATCCTGCCATCTGGCATTTTTGCTCCCTTCAAATTTGCTCCCTCCAAATTTGCTCCTTTCAAGTTTGCCCAATTGAAATTAGCATTGCC